>JAAYFT010000141.1 GCA_012728125.1 Tissierellia bacterium
AATTCATCGCTAGACGTGTTGCTAAGGAATTAAAAGATGGTGACGTAGTTAACCTAGGCATTGGATTGCCAACTATGGTAGCTAACCATGTACCAGAAGGAATTAATGTATATTTTCAATCTGAAAACGGATTTATAGGCCTAGGACCTGCCCCAGAGGAAGGCCAAGAGGACCCATATATAGTTAACGCAGGAGCTCAATGTGTAACTATTTTACCAGGAGGAGTATTCTTCGATTCAGCTACATCCTTTGGAATTATTCGTGGTGGTCATGTAGATATTACAGTTCTTGGAGCATTACAAGTAGATGAAAAAGGTAACCTTGCTAACTGGATGATTCCTGGAAAAATGGTACCAGGTATGGGTGGAGCCATGGACCTAGTTACAGGAGCTAAAAAGGTAATAGTTGCCATGGAGCATACAGTAAAAGGAAATCATAAAATATTAAAAGAATGTAATCTACCATTAACAGCTGTAGGTGAAGTAGACCTTATAGTAACTGAAATGGGAGTAATAGAAGTTACAGATAAAGGATTAGTATTAAAGGAAATAAACCCAGAATATACAGTAGAAGAAGTTCAAGCAGCTACTGAAGCGGAATTAATAATTGATGAGAACTTAAAACATATGGAAGTATAAAAAAATAGCCCTTAACATGGGCTATTTTTTGTGGAAATCAGTCAAATTTGCAAAGGATTTTCAACATAGTGAATAGTCTGCAAATTGACTTGAAAAACATATAGGTATTGTATATAATAACTATAAAGTTTTTATATACTGAAAATAAATTGATAATTTATTGTCAAGAATATATAAGTTTGCTATAATTAAAATAGTTATAACTTTTCCAAAACTAGTCTGGAGTTAGGAAATCCTAGTTCCTATTTTTTAGGTTTCTATACTCTATATAGAGAATATCTACAATTATTTCAATAGTTAACAAATAACCGGAATTTTCCCAAAAATTGGGCAAGTCTGTAAAGTTGCGTATACATTTCTTAAGGGTATGTAATAATTATATATATCAAAAAATTTATCCAAAAAAGGTGGTGATTAAGTGGCAAAGGAGGCAATAGAAGCTGTCAAGGAAGCAGAAGCCCAGGCTCATGCTATTTTGCAGGAAGCAAATCAAGCCGCTAGGGATTTGAAACAGGAAGCTGAAGCTTTAGCTGAAGAGAAGTTTCACCAGATTATGGCTGAAGCTGAAAAAGAAGCTAATGCCTTAAAGGAAAAAGCCATAGCTGAGGGAGAATCCATAGCGAATCCAATCATAGAAAAAGGATTGGAAGAATCACAAAAATTAGCAAAGATGAGCAATGAGGATTTGGACAAGACAGTTAATATTATTATTGAGAGGATTGTGAATGTAAATGGCAATAGTTAAAATGAGTAAATTTAGCTTATTTACTTTTGACTCAGAAAGGGATAATCTTCTCCATGAGCTCCAAAAATTTGAGTATGTCCACTTTATCAATCCCGAAGAGGATGAAAATCTAGTGGAGGAAGGGCTGGAAACAGTATCTATTCCTAAAAGCATTGGGGAGGTAAATGAGGAAATCTCCCAGGTCAAGTATTCCATTGACATATTGTCCAAGCACTATGAAAGAGAATCTGGAATCAAGGCTATGATTAAGGGTAAGGACAATTACACCTTTGAAGAGTTGGAAGAAAAGGCATTGGAATATGACTATGGTCCAGTCTATACTAAATTAAGAAATCTAGCCAATGAGATTAATGGCTATGATCAAGAGGCTTCAAATCTAAATACTCTAAAGGAAGAGCTTATACACTGGAGGGCGTTGGACTATCCAATTAAGGATCTAAAGGCCTTTACAGAATCCGAAATCTTTATAGGTACTGTTCCTGTAAAGCTAAAGGATAAGCTAAATGAAGACCTATTAGATCTAAAGTATACCCATATGGAAATCATAAATGAAGACAAAAATAATATGTACTTATTAGCTTTGACTTCTAAGGATGAAGCAGAAAGTTTAAATCAAATCTTAAGAAATAACGGATTCTCCAAGGTTACTCTAAATGGTGAAGGTACTCCAAAGGAAGAATTAAATGCTATTGATGAAAGATTGAAGCTGTTGGAAGATGAAAAATCTAAGGTCATAGAAGAAATTAAGGGATTGGCTCAAGATGTGCCTAATCTAGAAGTTTATTATGAATACTTAATGAATAAAAAGCTGAGGGTAACAGCTGCTGAAAACTTCCTCACAACAGAAAAGGTGAATGTAGCTAGAGGCTATATTCCAACAGATAAAGCTGAGGAATTCAAGGAATTAATTAAAAAGACTCACAAGGATGCCTTTTATCTAGAAATTGAAGAAGCAGATAAGGATGATCCAAACGTACCAATACTATTAAAGAACTCAAAATTTGTAGAAGCCTTTGAGTCACTAACAAGCATGTATGCACTGCCTAAATATAATGAAGTAGACCCAACTCCATATTTAGC
>JAAYFT010000018.1 GCA_012728125.1 Tissierellia bacterium
AACAAGTATGTAAGGCCTAGTCCAACTACCACCCTAAAGAATTGTTCTGCTATCTGGGATATGGCTGTGGGCACCATTAGCTGGTGTCCCTGATAAAAGCCTCTAAAGGCGGACATTATAGGGACTAAAAACAAGGCTGGTACCAAGGCTATCAATGAATAATAGGCATTACTGTTTCCCAATCTCTCTACAATGGTTTCAGCACCAAATAGGACAAATAAGGATGTAAGTATGCCACCGATAAACAAGCCAGTAAAAGCTACTTTAAAGACCTTATAAGCGTTTTTATAATCACCAATAGCTCTCCTTTCAGCAACTAACTTAGCTATGGCTATGGGAAAGCCTGCTGTAGAAATAGTTAATAGGAGAGTATATAATGGATAAGCAGTTTGGTAATAGCCCATACCTTCTGACTTAATTATATTAGATAGAGGAAGTCTATATATGGCTCCTAGTATTTTGACTATTATACCAGCTATACCTAAAATCGCTGCTCCTTTTAAATAATTCTGATTCTTACTCATCGATAAGTCCCCCTATATCATAATCTTTAATATTATATCACTTTATTTTACAAATTAATACTACTAAAATATAAAACCTACCCTTCAGGGGTAGGCAAATATTAATTTTCCATCTGTTTTGATAAAAATCCTGCTGCTGTTTCCGCTAATTTTACTTCTAGTTTTCCCATAACTGCATCTGGCTCTTTAGATACAAGTATTACTGAGCCTATTGGATCCCCTTGCATAACTATAGGAGCAATAACCTGAGCAGAATATTTTTCTATGTTTCCATCCTCATAAGTAATCTTCATTGGCTTATTGTCTTCATCTGTTGCAAATCCATTCCTATTCTCTATTAGCTTTTCCAATTCAGGACTAATCCTCTTATCTAGATATTCCTTTTTTGACCCTCCTGCTATGGCAATTATAAAATCTCTATCAGATATCATAGTTGTATAGCCGGTACTTTCATATAGAGAATCGCAATACTCTTGAGCAAACTCATTTAGTTCTCCAATAGGGGAATATTTTTTAAGTATTATTTGACCTTCTCTATCAGTAAATATCTCTAAGGGATCTCCTTCTCTAATTCTAAGGGTCCTTCTAATTTCCTTCGGAATTACCACTCTACCAAGCTCATCTATCCTTCTAACGATTCCCGTAGCTTTCATAGTTTACCTCCTAGCGCAAAATTTAGTAGTAGAATTATTATTCAACTAAAAGGGAAATTTTATACATCTTAGTAAGTATCGGTTAATGTGAATACATTAAGAAAAAAGAGTGATAACTCACTCTTTTTACATAAATATCTTAACCTTGGCAGTCTCTCTTATTTCCTGTAGCTTATCATAGTATTTTATTTCTTTTAAATAGTTGATGATATCCTCTTTAAGGGACTCAAAGGTATCCTTTTTATCTACTAAACGAATTATATGATAGCCCACTTCAGTTTTTACTAGTTCACTTGTCTCTCCAGGATTTAAAGCAAAGGCTGCTTCCTCAAACTCTGCAATCATACTTCCCTTACCAAAATAGCCTAAATCTCCTCCAAATAAACCTGAAGTTTTGTCAGCTGATAATTCTTCAGCCAGTTTTGCAAAGTCTTCACCTTGGTTTAATCTTTCCAAAACTTCTTTACCTTCTTCTTCTGTCTTTACCAAAATATGGCTTGCCCTAATAACTATTAAATCTTCTTTATTCTCTTCAAAATATTCCTCTGCTTCTTCTTCAGTCACAGTAGTATTTTGAATGAAATGTTCTCTATGTTTATTAATAAGTAGGTCTTTTCTTATACTTTCTTCTAAAAATTCCTTAGTTATTTGGCTGCTTTCTAGGGATTCATTGAAGACTTCTTCTCCCCCCATCATTGTAATGTACTGATTCATAACCAATTGAAACTCTTCATCAGTAACCTCTATATTGGCTTTACTTGCTTCATTTGAAATTAATCTTTCCATTATTAGCATTTCTAGTATATCTTCTTTTAGCTCTTCTTCTCTAGTTTTTCCTGTTTCTTCGTTTACTTGCTCTAAAACTCCTTCACCTAATTGTTGCTCACTAATACTTCTATAGACTTCAAATTTAGTATTAAACTCTTCCTCTGTAATACCTTCTCCCTCTACTGTAGCAACTAAGCCTTCTTCTTGTTTACTACATCCAACTATGGTTATTGTAAGTGCTAAGATTACAAAAATACCAAAAAATTTCTTATAATTTAATTTAAGCAATTATAACATCCTCTCTTTATCTATTTAGTAAATCCCTATCTATTATATATTAT
Source organism: Tissierellia bacterium (assembly GCA_012728125.1). Classification (GTDB taxonomy): domain Bacteria; phylum Bacillota; class Clostridia; order Tissierellales; family Tissierellaceae; genus JAAYFT01. Next base: position 2,287 of record JAAYFT010000018.1, read on the forward strand.
TTTTTCCATGATTAAAACTATTAATTTTTTCTATTAGAGATTTTAATTCTTCTAATATGTTTTCCTTCCACCTAAGTTTGAAGGCAGGTTTTTTAGATAAATCAAAAGCTAATTTCTTCCCATATTCCCTAGACAAGAATTCTAAAAGCTCCAGGGATATAGCCTCTAAGGACTTAAACTCTAGCACAACTTCCTTTCCCGATTGGTGAATATCCTTTATATTGTTTCTACTGGCTAAATACCTAATATAGGAAATGTCCATTAGGTTATTAACTTCATTAGGAATGTCCCCAAACCTATCGATAAGTTCATCTATTAGATCCCTATATTCATCTATGCTAGAAATGGAAGCAATCTTTTTATATACTTCAATCTTTTGCTCTTCATCTTCTATATATCTATGGCTAATATAACCATCTACTTTAATATCTATTGTAGTATCAATTTCTTCTTCCACCTTTTCGCCCTTTAATCTCTTAATAGCTTCATGTAAATACTTAACATATAAGTCATAACCTATGGCCTCAATATGGCCATGCTGTTCTGTTCCTAAGAGGTTTCCTGCACCCCTTATTTCTAAGTCCCTCATGGCTATCTTAAAGCCAGAGCCAAATTCTGTAAATTCCTTTATGGCCCTTAACCTTTTTTCAGCTACTTCCGACAATACCTTATTTTTCTCATATATAAAATATCCATAGGCCACTCTATTAGACCTGCCTACTCTACCCCTAAGCTGATATAGCTGAGATAAGCCCATCTTATCAGCATCATAGATAATTATAGTATTTACATTAGGTATATCTAATCCAGTTTCTATAATAGTAGTACAAACTAGTACATCTATTTCCTTCTCTAAAAAGCTTAACATTACCTTTTCCAATTCTCTTTCACTCATTTGACCATGACCTATGCCAAATCTTACTTCAGGCACTAGTTTTTTGAGACTGGCTGTGATTTTTTCAATGGTCTGTACCCTATTGTATACAAAATATACTTGGCCTCCCCTTGCTATCTCCTTTAAAATAGCATCCCTTATCATCTGTTCATTAAACTCCACCACATAGGTTTGTACAGGAAATCTTTCTTCAGGTGGATCTTCAATAACCGACATATCCCTTATACCTGATAGGGACATATGCAGGGTCCTGGGTATTGGAGTGGCAGTTAAAGTAAGTACATCAACTGTTTCTTTAAATTTCTTTAAGGTCTCCTTATGTTTAACACCAAATCTCTGTTCTTCGTCTATTATAAGTAAACCTAAATCCTTAAAGACAACATCCTTAGATAATAGCCTATGGGTTCCTACTATAATATCGATGACCCCATTTCTTAGGTTGTCTATGGCCAGCTTTTGAGCAGCCCTAGTCCTAAACCTACTTAGCATATCTATTTTGACTGGGAAGTTAGCAAACCTTTCTTTAATAGTATTGTAATGTTGTTGAGCAAGTATAGTAGTAGGTACCAAGAATGCAACTTGCTTGCCATCCATTACGGCTTTAAAGGCCGCCCTTAAGGCTACTTCAGTTTTTCCATAGCCTACATCTCCACAAAGGAGCCTATCCATTGGCTTAGGCTTTTCCATATCTTTTTTAATTTCAATAATACTCCTTAATTGTCCTTCTGTTTCTTCATAGGGGAAGAGGTCTTCAAATTGTCTTTGCCATTCCCCATCCTTTGAAAAGGCAAAGCCCTTATAGCTTTCCCTTTTGGCATAAAGCTCCAACAATTCTTGGGCCATATCCTCTACAGCCTTCTTAGCCCTTGCCTTTGCCCTAGCCCATTCTGCACTAGATAGCTTGTTTATTTTTGGCTTTATACTGTCAGCACCAATATATTTTTGAATTAAGTTCATCTGGTCTATTGGCACATATAATTTATCTTCACCCTTATATCTTATGGTTAAGTAGTCCTTTTTAACCCCTTGAATATTCAATTGTTCTATACCCTCATAGATACCAATACCATGGTTTTCATGGACTACATAGTCGTTTATCTTTAAGTCAGAAAGGTTAATGACCTTATCTGGATCCTTTTTCTTAACCTTCCTAGCTTTTTTCTTGCCTACACCGAAGATTTCCTTATCACTGATTACTATGAACTTTATCTGATTGTATTCAAATCCGCCATGGATACTGGCTGGAGTTATAAAGACTTGGGAAGATTTGATTTCACAATCCCTATCTATCATAACACTGGCTTCAATATCCATTGATGAAAGGGTATTTCTTAATCTTTCTGCCCTTTCCTCATTACCAGATAGTATTACGATTTTATAACCCCTATACCTATAGTGGTTAAGGTCATCCTTTAACAGCTCCATCTGATTATGATAGGGTTGCATACTTTTATTAGTAAAATTATAAATAGACTTTGGATTAAAGTTGTTATCTCCCCTTAGGAGGGCAGTATTGGTAATACAGGTTTTCTTCTTAATCTCATTTAAGCTATCCCTATAATCGTAAAGAATATTTATATGGGAAGGTAGAAGCTCTCCTACCTCATATAGGTCGGTAAACTTAATCCTTAAATCTTCTTCTATATTCTTTGCCCTTTCATCTACCCTCTTAGGCTCGTCAATAAAGACTACAGCATCTTCCTTTAAGTAGCCTAGTATAGAGGTTAACTTGTCATGGGGAATATAGGGGATTACAAGATCCCTATTAGGTATAAATAGGTTTTCAGCCAAGTATTCTTTATACTTATTAAACTTATTTTCAAGATTTTCCTTAGCCAAAGAAGCCTTCTTCCCTTTAGCTAAGGCCTTTTTCATATCCTCTTCTAATTTTTTTGCCATTATGTCCCTATACTCATCTAGAATTAGGGTTTCCATTACTGGACATATAGTGGCCGATTCTAGATTTTCAATAGATTTTTGGCTTATTACATCAAAGGTTCTTATGGAGTCTACCTCAATATCGAAAAATTCTATTCTAAAGGGATTTATGCTATATGGCGGGAAAAAATCTAATATGCCACCTCTAATGCTAAACTGCCCCTTGCCTTCCACCATATTTACCTTTTCATATCCCCCATCTAAAAGGACTTTCTGTAAAAGGCTTAGGTCTACTTCATCACCAGTACTTATTTTTACAGTATTAGCATCAAAGATCTCTTTGGCCATGAGCTTATCCAGTATAGCATCAATGGAGGATATAATTATGATGTCTTCTCCCTGAGCTAATTTTGTAATTACCTCCATCCTTTCATTTATCCTCTCGTGACTATAGGCATCTATATCGTAGAATAGGATTTCTCTTTTGGGGAATAAGACAACCTCTTGATTTCCTAACCCCTTTATATCCTCATAAAGCTTCTTACTTCTCATCTCGTTATATGTAATAACAAGAATCTGCTTTCCTGTATGGTTGTTTAAGGCATAGAGAAAATGCCCCATACTTTCATCGATTATACCGTAAGTAGCTATGGGACTAACCTTATTTTCTATATCCTCTGTAAGCCTTTTGTAGGAATCAAGATTTTTCAGTTGATCAATTAAAAAGTCTGCCATTATTTCACCCCTTGAGGAAATGCCTTAAGCCCAGGTTTAATCCTGGGCCCTACTAGCTCTAGTATTAAATTTGTTCATTGCATTGTCTATGCCTTCTTTTATTATGGCTTCCACTGATTCAGCAGCTGTATTTAAGGTTTCTTCTATTATTTCCCTTTCGTCTTTGGAAAACCTACTTAGGACGAAGTCTGCTAAATCTTGGTTTTCTGGTTTTTTCCCAATTCCTATCTTTACTCTAGGGAAATTATCATCTTCTAATAGGTAAATAATAGATTTTAATCCATTATGGGTACCTGCACTACCCTTTCTCTTAACACGTACCGATGCAAAATCAATATCAATATCGTCTACTATGACTATGATATTTTCAATGGGAACTTTATAGTAGTTATATATATCTTTTACTGTAATTCCACTATTATTCATATAGGTTTGAGGCTTAACCAACATTACCTTCTCATTTCCAATTTGTCCTTCCCCATAAACGGATTTAAACTTAATCTTATTTATTTTAATATTATTTCTACTTGCTAATATATCTATTGTATCAAATCCCACATTATGCCTAGTATTTGCATAAGCTCTACCTGGATTTCCTAATCCTACTACTACAAACAATAAATCAACTCCTACTCTTCAAATAATTTGCTCACAGATTCATTTTCATGAATTCTCTTAATAGCTTCAGCAAATAGGGGTGCTACAGATACTATTTCAATTTTATCAATCTTTTTCTCCTCTGGTAAAGGTATAGTATCTGTAATAATGAACTTCTCTAATTCTGAGTTATCTATTCTCTCTATGGCAGGACCAGATAGGACTCCATGGGTAGCGCATCCATAGACCTTTTTAGCTCCAAAGTTCTTCAATACAGATGCTGCCTTAGTTATGGTACCTGCTGTATCTATTATATCATCTATTAGGATGACATTTTTACCATCTATATCTCCAATTACGTTCATTACTTCAGAAACATTGGCTTTTGGCCTACGTTTTTCAATAATGGCAATTGGAAGGTCTAATAGGTTGGCAAAACTTCTAGCCCTAGTTACTCCACCTAAGTCTGGAGAAACTACTACTGTATCCTCATCTACTATGTCTTTGAAATACTCAGCTAAAATAGGTACTCCTGATAGGTGGTCTACTGGAATGTCAAAATATCCTTGAATCTGTGCAGCATGTAAATCCATGCTGATAACCCTATCAGCACCTGCTACAGTCAACAGATCAGCCACTAATTTTGCTGTAATTGGTTCTCTGGCCTTTGTCTTCCTATCCTGTCTAGCATAACCATAGTATGGTAGAACTGCATTAATTCTACCTGCAGATGCTCTCTTAACAGCATCGATTAAGATTAAAACTTCCATAAGGTTATCGTTAACTGGAGTATTGGTAGACTGTACAATAAATACGTCCATACCCCTTACTGTCTCAGCAATGTTTACATTTATTTCTCCGTCGCTAAACCTGCTTACATCACATATGCCAAGGGGTCTTCCTAGTTCCTCACATATTTTTTCTGCAAGTTTTCTATTAGAATTACCTGTAAAGATTTTTATTCCACCCATGCATAAATTCATTTATTATTTCCTCCTAAGTTACTTTGTTTTTTTAAACCTTTTCTCTCAACCCAACCAGGTATATTTACCTGGGGAGCCCTAGCAATGCATAATTCTCCTTCCTTTACTCCCTTTGTAATAGTAGAACCAGCTGCTATATAGCCCCAAGGCTCTACCTCTACTGGAGCCACTAGGTTAGAGTTGCTGCCTATAAATGCATTGTCTCCAACTATAGTTCTAAACTTTTCCTTGCCATTATAATTAACAAATACAACTCCACATCCTATATTAACATTATATCCAATATCTGCATCTCCTATATATGCTAAATGACTGGCCTTTGAATTATCCTTAATTGTTGAATTTTTCACTTCAACAAAGTTGCCAATTTTAACATTTTTGCCTATACGGCTATTTGGTCTTATATGGGCATATGGCCCAATCTTAGTATCCTCTCCTACAAAACTATCTTCAATAGTTGACGATTCGATGGATACTCCTGCTGAAATAATACTATTTACTATTCTAGTATCTCCTCTAATGATACAGTCTTCACCTATTTCAGTCTTGCCTTCTAGGACTACACCGGGGTAGATAATGCTGTCTCTACCAATTTTAACTCCTGCCTCAATATAAGTATTGTCAGGATCAATAATAGTTATACCATTTCCCATATGATATTGATTGATCCTGTCTCTCATAATGTTTTCACAAAAGGCCAACTGTGCCCTTGAGTTTATACCATGAATTTCATTTGGGTCTTCTATTACGTATGCTCCTACACTGTAACCTTCATTTTTCAGTATCTCTATGACATCGGTTATATAGTATTCATTTTGTGCATTGTTGTTGTCAATTTTAGCTAAGGCATCTTTAAGAAGTTTTCCCTTGAAGCAGTATATACCAGAATTTATTTCCTTAATCTTTTTTATTTCCTCTGATGCATCCTTTTCTTCTACTATCTTTAGGACATTGCCATTTTCTCCTCTAACAATCCTGCCATAATCCTTGGGATTATCTAGTATTGCAGTAAGAACAGTTGCATCTAGGTCGTTTTCTTTATGGTAATTGAAAAGATTTGTAATTGTACTTTCCCTAATAAGTGGTGTGTCTCCATATAGAATAACCACTGTACTATCATCTTCTATATATTCTGTTGCCTGCATTACAGCAAATCCTGTCCCATATGGAATCCCTTCGCCAATTGGTTGGGTTTTAAAAATAATAGGTTCATCTTTAAAATATTCTCTAACTTTATCACCACTGCGGCCTACTATTACTACGTTTTTTTCTACTTTAGCACCTTTACTGGCTTCTATTATATATTCTAATATAGGTTTGCCAGCAACCCTATGTAATACCTTTGAAAGTTTAGACTTCATCCTGGTGCTTTCACCTGCAGCTAGTATAATAGAAATATTCATTTTTTCACCTCGTCTTGAATTTATCCATCAAATATATTTTAACCTATTTGGCCCATAAGTCCACAGGGAAAAATAAATTTTATACAATTTTCTTATAATAAACTAAAAAAAGCTTCTGTCGAAGCTTATTTAATCGTATATCTTGAAAGTAGAATTTTCCATTTGACTATAAAAAAGGGCCCCTTACATGGCCCCTTTTTACCTACTCAGCAGCTTCTGCAGCTAAGACCTTTTCGTACTCTTCAAATATGGCTGTCTGAACTTTTTGTCTAGTTTCAGCATTGATTGGATGAGCTATATCCCTAAACTCACCATCAGCCATCTTTCTACTTGGCATGGCAACGAACAATCCATTTTGCCCTTCGATTATTTTGATATCATGAACTACAAATTCATCATCAAAAGTAACCGAAACAATTGCTTTCATCTTGCCCTCTTCTGAGATTTTCCTTAGTCTCACATCAGTAATTTTCATTACTAAATTCACCATCCTTTATTTAAGTCCAATACTATTGAATATTCTATATATTCTATATAAGTTCAAAAACTCCTTCTTTTTTTTGAAAATTTTTTTATTTTTTTCCATTTTTTTCTACAAAGAACTCTTTTACTTAACATAATATTGAAATTAGTTTTATTTATTTTTTCAATATGATATAATCTATCAGTGACAAATTAATAATTATGGAATACAATAATATTAAACTACAACTTGGTAATAATAATAAGACAAAGGATTTTTGGGAGGAAAACTTATGTTCAATTTTTATTTAGATAGTCATAAATATTCTAATATTCATTTTATAGGCATAGGCGGCATCTCCATGAGCGCTTTAGCTGAAATATTGATTTCTGAAGGATATAATGTTTCTGGTTCCGATGCAAAAGATAGTATAATTGTTGAAAGGTTAAGAAAGCTCGGGGCTAAAATATACATAGGACATGATGAGGGTAATATACAGGACATTGATTTGGTAATTTATACAGATGCAATTACCAAGGATAATGAAGAGTATGTAAAGGCAATTTCCTTAGATATACCAGTCATTGACAGGGCAACTTTTTTAGGTGCCTTGATGAAAAACTATAACCACTCCATAGCAGTATCTGGCACCCATGGCAAGACTACGACTACCAGTATGCTATCTACTATATTAAACCATTCAAAATTAAATCCTACTATTCTATTAGGCGGAGAACTAGATGAAATAGGTGGAAATGTAAAACTAGGCTCTAAAGAATTGCTACTTACAGAAGCCTGCGAATATAAAGGCAATATTCTAAAATACTTCCCAACTATGGCAATTATTTTAAATATTGATGAAGATCATTTAGATTATTTTGAAAGCATAGAACATATTCAGGATACTTTCGTTCAATATGCAAGGAATTTAGATGCAAATGGATATCTAGTTATAAATAGTGATGATGTTGGGTCAGAAAAAGTGATAAAGAATACTAAAGCTAAGGTATATACCTTTGGCATCCATAGTGATTGTGATTATAAAGCTGAGGATATTAAATTTTCAAAAGAAGGCTATCCTTCATATACTTTAAAAATAAAGAATGATAGATCCTATGTGGTAAACTTAAGTGTTATGGGGCTTCATAATGTTTATAACTCCTTAGCCAGTATAGCTGCAGCCCATATTTATGGAGTACCTATGGAAGATATTCTAGAAAGAATAACTCTTTATACAGGGGTCCACAGGAGATTAGAGCTTAAAGGCTATTATAATGGGGCCAAGGTAATAGACGACTATGCCCATCATCCAACAGAAATAAAGGCTACACTAAATGCCTTAAGAAACTCTACTAGTGGAAATATCTATTGTGTATTCCAACCCCATACTTATACTAGGACTAAACTTTTACTAAATAGTTTTGCTGAATCCTTCGATTCAGCAGACAAAATTATAATTACAGATATTTATGCTGCAAGGGAAAAGGATAATGGCCTTGTACATTCAAAGGATTTAGTAAATGCTATTTTCGATAGGGGATTTGACGCCATATACCTTGGTAGTTTTGGAGAAGTAGAAAATTATCTGATTAGCAACGTTAAAGAAGATGATATTATACTAACTATGGGAGCTGGCAATGTATACATGATAGGGGACTCAATTATCCAGCAAAATGGCCAAGAAGGCAGCAATGAAAAAGCAGCAGTATAATGTTTAAGAAAAATAAGGGCGCTTAGTCGCCCTTTTTTATTACTTAACATTATATATTTCTTCTAAAAGCTTAGTTATCTCACTTTTATTATATATATAATAAGATAATACCTTATTTCCTATCCTCCTTAACTCTGCTTTACCAGGTAGGATAGTCATGTCAAAATCTTCTTTAGTCATACCTAGAGCCTTTCTGCCATAGGAGATAGTTGTCAGTAGGCTCATATCAGTTTTCACATGGTTAAAGCCCTTTGTAACCGTCGTTATTAAATTTTCTGAAGCTTTGCCTATAAAGGATTTTAAAAACTCATGCTGGGCCTTTATCCTGCCTAGATCTCCATCTGCATATCCACCTCTGTTGTTGTTTCCCTTTCTATATCTTAGAAAGCCTAAAGCAGTCTTTCCATCTAGGATTTGGTTTCCAGGTTTTATATCTATGTTTAAGGGTGGCTTATTATATGGGTCTCTATATTTCATATGAAATGGTACATTGACCTCAACCCCACCTAAGGCATCTATTATTTTTTCTACCCCTTCAAAATCTACTGTAATAATATGGTGTATGGGCACATTATCCAATATATGAGAAACTGCCTTTTTTAAACCCAAAGCCCCATGGTCTCCGTAGATACTATTGATTTTTCTCTGTTCTCCACCATTATATCCCTTTCTATGGATATAAGTATCCCTTGGTATGTTGATTAAGTTAACTTTCTTGCTGTCAGGACAAAAGGAGGCAAAGATTATAGTATCTGTTCGAATCTCTTCTAAACCCATAATTAAAAAGTTTACCCTATTGCTCTTTTCCTTAGCTTCCTTTAGACTAGAAAAGCTTTTAGGTTCCTTTGGCTTGGTTTCCAATTTAGCTAGAATAGACTCTTTAAAATCCTTTTTTTCTTCTTCTTTTTTTTCTTCTGTACTTTCTACAATATTATTTTCAAGACTTAAATTTCTCTCTTTAATATATGAATAGGATCCAATTGAAATTGACAGTACAAAAAGTAAAAACGATATGATAAAAACCCTAATGAAAGTCTTCATAATATCCACCCTTCAAAATAAGTCTCCTATATATTGTAACCAATGAGTGGAATTTTATAGTGGGGAATGAAAAAAAGCCTCCAGTTTTCTGAAGGCTTTTATATTAATATTCAAAGAATCCTTTTTTAGTTTTTCTTCCAAGTAAGCCGCCTCTAACCATCTTTCTTAGAAGTGGATGAGGTCTATATTTTGAATCGCCAAATTCTTCATATAAAACTTCCATTATGGCTAAGCAAACGTCTAAGCCTACCAAATCAGCTAAGGCTAAAGGTCCTATTGGATGGTTGGCACCTAGTTTCATAGCTAAATCTATATCTTCAGCTGAAGCTATACCATCTGCTAGTATGCCTACAGCTTCATTTATCATAGGAATAAGTATTCTATTCACTACAAATCCTGGAGCTTCTTCTACTTCTACAGGCTCCTTACCAAGTCCTTTAGATAATTCTATAATTGCATTTTTAGTTTCTTCTGAAGTTGCAATACCTTTTATGATCTCTACTAATTTCATTACTGGCACAGGATTGAAGAAATGCATTCCTATTACCTTATCAGGCCTATTGGTAGCATTGGCAATTTCAGTTATAGATAAGGATGAAGTATTAGTTGCTAGAATAGCATCTTCTTTACAAATTTCATCTAGTTTAGCAAAGATCTCTTTTTTTAGATCCATGTTTTCTGCTATGGCTTCTATAATTAAATCACAATCCTTTAAATCATCATAGGATGTAGTTATGGAGATATTGTTTAAGGTCCTATCCATATTCTCCTTTGTGATTCTTTCCTTTTCAACAAGCCTACTTAATCCTTTTTCAATTGACCTAACACTGGCTCTTGGGTCATTTTCGTCAATTGACCTTACCCACATAGTTACTTCATAATCTTTTTGTGCAAAGATTTGCACTATACCACTAGCCATGGTTCCTCTACCTAGTATACCTATTTTTTTCATAATTGCACCTCCAGATTATTTTAATTTATAATTAGGCTGGCGTTTTTCTAAAAATGCCAACATGCCTTCCTTTTGGTCTTCCGTTGCAAAACATAGGCCAAATAAGTCCTTTTCTATGGCCATACCAGTTTCTATATCAGTTTCAATTCCCCTATTCATAGCAGTTTTAGCATACCTAACAGCAATTTGGGATTTTTCAACTATTTTTTTTGCCATTTCCATGGCTTCTTTCATTAAGTCATCAGGTGATACAAGCTTATTTACTAGTCCAATCCTAAATGCTTCATTGGCATCTATCATATCACAGGTAAATATAAGCTCCTTGGCCTTGCCAAGTCCAACTAACCTAGCTAGCCTTTGAGTACCAGCGAATCCAGGAGTAATGCCAAGCCCTACTTCTGGCTGGCCGAACTTGGCCTTTTCAGAAGCTATCCTAATATCGCAGCACATAGATAGTTCACAACCGCCACCTAGAGCAAAACCATTTACTGCAGCTATAACTGGTTTTTCCATTAGTTCAATCTTTCTAAATATTTTCATTCCCTTTTCTGCAAATTCCCTAGCTTCCATGGAGTCCATATCCTTCATCTCTTTTATATCTGCTCCTGCTACAAAGGCCCTACCTTCCCCTGTTAAGATTAGTACATATATCTCATTATCTTTCTCAACCATATCTATGGCCTTATCCAATTCCTCTAGAACATCAGAGTTCAAGGCATTTAAAGCCTCCGGCCTATTGATGCTTAAAACCCCTATATTATTGTCTTTTTTCAGCAGTAGATTTTTAAATTCCATACAACAGCTCCCCCTTTCCTTTATTAAAATGATTTGTTAATATTATATCAATCTTTTGGTAAAAAGACAATTACTTAAAAAATATTATAGCATTAATTATACTAATAGGGTAGTGGCATAAAAAAACTGAATAGTTTTCACTATTCAGTTCAGTTAATTACTTCCATCAACACCATGGCAAAATCGTCCTGTTGGTCTCCCCAACTGTAATCTATAATCTTATTTTCAATCTCATTTAAGATATTTCCCTTATGATTTTCTATTAATTCAATGACACTTTCTATACCAAATTCTTTGCCATCCTTATCCTTAGCTTCAGTAATCCCGTCGGTAAAGAATAGGATCTTATCGTTTTTCTTCAATTTTATGACCTTTTCATTATAGGACATTTCATTGAAAAGTAGAGCTATAGGATATCCTTTTATCTCCAACATCTCCATATTATCATCATTATACTTAATAGGTATACAGTTATGTCCTGCATTGGCAAATCTAAATTCATAGGTCTTTGTATTGAACACCCCATAAAATATGGTGAAATACTTGTCTACTTCTAAATCCAATTTCATAAACCTATTATATAATTCAGCCAGGGCCTCAGCAGGGCTAAGTATATCTTCAATAATGAATCTCATGGTCTGCCTTATAAACATGGTCATCATAGCAGCTGCAACTCCATGACCTGATACGTCTGATATATAAATACCTATATGGTCTTCATCTATATGGAATACATCGAAAATATCACCACTTAACATTTCAGATGGCTTGTATATATAATCTATGTGTAGGTTATCAATAACTCCTTTTGGAGGTAAAATCTTTTCTTGTATACGCTTTGCAAAGCCTAGGTCTTTGCTCATCTTTTTATTTTTGTCTATTAGTTCTAGCTCCAGTTTCCTCTCCCTGGTAACATCCCTAAATACTTCTACTGCTGCAAAGATTTCTCCCTCAGAATTGGAAACCGGTGAAGATTTAACAGAGAAATATCTCCCATTTATGATTTCTTCCTTTTGTACAATTTCTCCAGTACTTATGCTTCTTTCAGTAATACAAAAGCCACAGGGGTTTGTTTTCCCATTGGCTTTATAACATTTCATGCCTACAATATTTTCTCCTAAGGCTTCCTTCATGGTTTTATTGGCATAGATAATAGTACCATCTACATCTACGACTCGAACCCAATCGGCCATGCCTTCTAGAACATGATAGTTTAGCATACCGTACTCTTCTATTCTTTTTTGCACTTGTTTCATATCTTTTTTGCTAAGCATGCCTTATCACCCAAATTCTAATAATAAACAAAACAAATATAGGCTTTAGTCTATTTTATAATATTTAATAGACAATAGCCACATATTTTTTGCACTGTAACCAATTTTTAATATTTAAGCTTTTTAACCATCAGTTTCTTTATAGAGTTTAATACCTTACCTTGATTTCTCTTTCTTCAGAGTATCTTGCAAGAGCATATAAACAGTCTGATAACCTGTTAACATATTTTATTACCAATGGATTTATATCTACTTGTTGTGATAAGGTGATAATTCTTCTTTCTGCTCTTCTGCAGATGGTCCTAGCCACATGGAGGTAGGCCGATTTTTTGCTTGATCCGGGTACGATAAAGCCCTTAACACCTTCTAATTTTCCCATATATAAATCCACGATTTTTTCTAAATCTTCTATATCCTTTTCTACTATATGATATTTTACATTTGCAGGATCCTCTGTTGCCAAATATGCTCCTACAGTAAAAAGTTTGTTTTGTATATTTTCTATTAAATTATACATTTCCTCATCTTCAACATAATTCTTTGCCAGGCCTAAAAAGGAGTTAAGTTCATCAACGGTTCCATAGCTTTCAACCCTAATATCATCCTTCATAACCCTCTTGTTGTCAAAGAGACTTGTGCTTCCCTTATCCCCAGTTTTAGTATAGATTTTCATACTTATCCCCCCCATTTATATTAATGAATAGTGAATAACTAATAGTGAATAGTAGTTTAGGCCTTTTTAGGGTCTTAGTTATTAACTTTTCACTGAATAACTCTTCACTATTAACTATTCACTGGTTTTTTCGGTCCATAATACTGATAATAGTCTACTTTTATCCTGCCATTGTAGAGCTTACGCTTTTTGCTTGCTTTTTTTCCATAATGTTTTTCAAAGTTTTCATCTGAAGTAATTACATAAACAGACCATGTATCTAATTCTTTAAACTTAATACCTAAATCCCTATATAAATTTTCTACTTCTTTTTTCTCTCCAATTCTCTCGCCATAAGGCGGATTGGTTATAACTACTCCATATTCATTTTTTAAATCTACATCTCGAAAATCCTTGATGAAAAACGTAATATCATCTTCTAAACCAAAGTTTGCAGCATTGTCCCTAGCCCGGAGAATTGCCTTTCTATCTATGTCACAACCTAATATGTGGAGTTTAGACTTATTATCTATAGCTTTTAAAGCTTCTCTCCTTGCCTCTGTCCAATATTCCTTTTTTATCCTAGGCCACTCTTCAGAAGCAAAACTTCTATCTATGCCAGGGGCTATATTTTTCCCTATCATAGCCGCCTCTATTGGTATTGTACCAGAACCACAGAAGGGGTCAAATAGTACCCTATCCTTATTCCAAAAGCTCAATAGGACCATAGCTGCAGCTAGGGTCTCCTTAATTGGCGCTTGCCCTTGCCTATCCCTATAACCTCTTTTGTGAAGTCCTTCACCAGAAGTATCTATGGTTAATGTAGCTATATCCTTAAGCAAGGCTACCTCTATCCTATATTTAGGTCCAGTTTTTTCAAACCATTCAACATCATACTTAGTCTTTAATTTTTCCACCACTGCCTTTTCCACTATTCTCTGGCAGTCAGATATACTAAATAATTTGGAGTCTTTGCTCTTACCCTCTACAACAAAGTTGCCATCTTCTGGTATCCACTCTTCCCAGGGTAAGGCCTTAGTTTTTTCAAATAGTTCTTCAAATGATAGGGCTTTAAACTCTCCCATTTTCAAAAGGACCCTATCTGCTGTCCTAAGCCATATATTAGTTTTAGGAATATCCTTTTCAGTTCCTTTGAAAGTAACTTTCCCATTTTCTACTTCTAGATCTATATATCCTAAGTTCATTAGTTCCCTTTTCACCACTGCTTCTAGGCCAAAAGTAGCAGTTGCTATTAGTTCTATATTAGACATTTTCTCACCTCTATCTCTAACTAACTCTATTATACTCCATATATGATTTATTTAGTTAATAAAAATGATTTTTTTTTTTTATTTATTTGGGTATAACTCTTACTAAGTAAATAATTTATAATAAAATATATAAACATTGGAGGGGTATAAATGAAATTATTAAGCAATCTTTATCAAAGTGGGGATTGGAAAGGTGAAAAACACGTTCCAGTAATTCATGCTCCTGAGAAAGCTAAATTAGGAGATCTGGTAGAAGTTCAAGTAATGGTAGGTGAAGAAATACCACATCCAAATACTTTTGAACACTATATTTCATGGATAAAAGTATATTTCCAACCAGAAGGACATAAATTCCCAATAGAAATTGGAAGCTGCAACTTCACAGCCCATGGAGAATCAGAACTCTTTACTGAACCAAGAGTTACTATCAAGTTTAAACCATCCAAATCCGGTACACTTTATGCAGAATCCTACTGCAATATCCATGGATTATGGGAAAACAGCGTAGAACTAAAAGTTGAAGAATAATTTTTTACTTATTAAAGCTCAGAGTCAACTCTGGGCTTTTCACTTTAGTCTTGACAATAATTTTTTCTTATATTAATATAAAATGTAAATAAAATTAATAGGTAACTATGAAGGATTATAGTAGCTAATCTAAGGTCAAATCACAGAGAATAGACCGGTGGTGAGAGGTCTGTAACCTAAATTAGTGAATTACAAATCTGGAGTTTATTCGTTCCCACGCGTTAAGTGGTTAGAGGCTTTATGCGAATTAAGGTGGTACCACGGGTTTTTCTCGTCCTTTAGATGAGAAAAACCCTTTTTTATATCCTATAAAGAGATTCAAATTAGAAAATCACAATTAGGAGGGATAAAATGAGCAATGTATTTGATATTTTGGAAGAAAGAGGATATATTGACCAAGTAACTTATGAAGATGAATTGAGGGAGCTACTTGGTAGTGAATCCGTTCCTTTTTATATTGGCTTCGATGCTACAGCAGATAGTTTAACCCTAGGACACTTCCTACAAATTATGGTTATGATGCATATGCAACAGCATGGTCATGTACCTATAGCCTTAATAGGTGGAGGTACTACTATGATTGGAGACCCATCTGGTAAAGCCGATATGAGAAAGGTAATGACAAAGGAAACCATCGACTACAACGCAAGTCGTTTTAAAGAACAGTTATCAAAATTCCTTGATTTCAGTGAAGGAAAGGCCATCATGGTAAACAACGCAGACTGGCTACTTGATTTAAACTATGTTGAATTCATGAGGGAAATTGGTGTTCATTTTTCAGTAAACAGGATGTTGACCTTCGACTGCTATAAAAACAGGATGGAAAAGGGTCTAACATTCTTTGAATTTGGCTACATGCTAATGCAATCCTATGATTTCCTACACCTATACAGGAACTATGGTTGTAAGCTTCAGCTTGGTGGCAGCGACCAATGGTCCAATATACTAGGGGGCTATGAGTTGATTAGGAAACTAGAACAGGATAAAGTATATGCCATGACCTTTAAACTCTTGACTACAGCAGAAGGTAAAAAAATGGGTAAAACTGAAGCAGGAACCATCTGGCTAGACCCAGAAAAGACTCCACCATATGAGTTGTATCAATATCTTAGAAATACAGATGACAGAGACGTGGAGAAGTTCCTAAGCTTGCTTACCTTCTTGCCAATGGAAGAAGTAAGAAGACTTGGAGCCTTAGAAGGTGCAGAAATCAACAAGGCCAAAGAAGTTTTAGCCTTTGAAGTAACTAAGATGATCCATGGGGAAGAAGAAGCTATAAAAGCACAAAAGGCATCTAAAGCCCTATTTTATGGCGGTGCGGAAGAAGGATCTATACCTTTTACAGAAATGGATAAGTCAGTATTTGAAGAAGGTATTGGTATCTTAGACCTACTAAGACAAGTAGGACTTACTAAATCAAATAGTGAGGGTAGAAGACTAATAGAACAAGGCGGTATTAGCATAGACGATGTAAAAGTAGAAGCCACAGACAAGAAGGTTACCTTAGATGATTTTAAAGACGGAAAAATCATGATAAGAAAGGGTAAGAAAGTATACCACCAAGTTAGGATATAACCCTATCAAATATATTTAAAAAACCAATCTAAGGAATTTAGATTGGTTTTTTTATCTAAAGATGATCTTTCCATCTTCAACTCCCTCAACTATGGCTAAAGATTCTAGCTTTATACCCTTGTCCCTAATATTTTTTCCACCTTTTTGGAAACCTTTTTCGATTACAATGCCAACTCCTGTTACCTTGGCCTTGGCCTTATTGACAATATCTAAGAGGCCCTCCACAGCCTTTCCATTGGCCAGAAAGTCATCTATAATCAATATGTTTTCACCTTCATTTATGTACTTTTTTGATACCCTTATGGTATAAGTTATATTCTTTGTAAAGGAATGTACACTACTTTCATAGGTCTCCTTATCAAGGTTTTTTGACTCAGTCTTTTTAGCAAAAACTACAGGTACATTAAAATATTGGGCAGCTATTACAGCTATGGCAATACCTGAAGCTTCTATAGTAAGTATCTTATCTACCTTCTCATTTTGAAATCTAGATTTAAACTCCTTACCTATTTCTTTTAATAGATCTATATCAATTTGATGGTTTAAAAAGCTATCTACCTTAATGACATTTCCATCAACTATTGCTCCATCCACTAATATTCTTTTCTTCAACAGTTCCATAGTTTCACCTCAACAATTATTTATTATAATACTATAATAATTGTAAAAACAATTCAAGATAATTTGAAGGGCAATAGAAAAAGATGGATAAAAATCCATCTTTTTAAGCTATCCAAATATCCTTCTCTTTACTGCTTTTTTAAGGCCTACTGTGTCATATACTTTGCCAAGTTCACTGCAGCTGTAAGTCAGTTTTATTGTGTGCATATCTGTTGTGTCTCTGCTTAAACTGATAATGTTACGCCATGAAAAATCCAACAAGGTGTTGATTCCATTGGTAAAGTCTAATTTATCAACTGTCAATAAATGACTTATGATAAAGGACGTCATAGTATCTAATATACTATTAAAGTCATCAAAATAATCTCTTAAAGCCACTACAGAATGTAGGCCTGATATGCAGTGAAGAATTACTGAATCATTGGAGTTAATGAAGGCAGGCAAAATTAAATTTAGTAATAATCTAACTTTGTTTTCTTCTATGCCTTCAATAACAAAACTCTTATACTGATATGCATCGTCCTTGTAAAGGGCATTTAATTTGTGGCCTACGCTAGTTCGAGAGTTGCGAACCATTTTGATATAAGGATCACTAACTAAACTCTCCATTTCATCCAATATATCAAAACCATGGACTTCTCTCTTAAATACCTTTCCTTCCCTGTAGGCAGTTACATAATATGCCAGTGCCCTAGCCACTTCTTCTTCTAAAGCTTTATCTAGTTTATAACCTTCTACAGCATAAGCTAGCCTAGTAATAGGATGGAATATGTCTGAAGCTAATCCTAAGGGATAGGTGTTTAGTATATTTCTAACTACTTTATCTACACCTTTTTCAGCTATTTCCATCTTTATAAGGGCTAAACATGATTCATATAGCTCTGGTTTCCCTAAAGTATCCTCTATGGAATTTACTAGTGGGTATTCAGCTATAATTGGTTCTATTCTTATTCTATCTGCATATACTTCAGTGAAATCCTTAACCTTATCATAATCTTCATACAGCCTAAATAAAGCTAGTTGGGTCATGGGCAAGTGGTTGACTACTTCATCTGTATAAGGCGAATACTTTCTACCATATTCATTGACAAGCTCACTGATATACACGAATCTTTCCCCCTAAATATTTGCAATAATATCCCCTTACCAATATTATAAAGGAAATAAACAGAATATTCAAATAAGTTATTTTTTTCCCAATCTTTGTTCAAAAGAATTTTTTATAGGGGGAAATTTTCAAAGTCATTTAAATGTTGAAAATCCTAGGCTATATTAAACTTTTTTATAAAAAACTAAACTTTTTTCTTTTTATTTAAATAATTTTTTTAATATTTTTATGGCATCAAAGCTAGTCCTATTGTAGACTTTGTTATAAATATATTTTTTTGGATTTCTTACCCAACCATATCCCCTAGGCATTTTAAGACCTGCCCTATGGACTATTTGTCTTTTTAAACTAGTCCGAGCCCTTATCCTCTTCTTTAAGCTTGGTTTTCTCATTCCAATTTTCACTTAAGTCACCCCTAACTCTACTATTCTTTATTCAAACCCTCTTATATTATTTATATCACTTATCCATACCCATTAACATGTAATTTGTTTTTTTGGCAATAATACTCCTTAGGAGGGATTTTATGTTTAATGATTTTGATCAAGTAAGGAAATGGGAAATGTATGGTATAGTTTGGATAATAGTAGTAGGTTCATTATTACACTTTATCTATGATATATCTGGAAAATCTCCAATAATAGGTGCTTTTAGCCCTGTTAACGAAAGCCTTTGGGAGCATTTAAAGTTAGGGTATTTTCCTTTGCTGTTATTTTCAATATTCGAATATTGGTTTATTAGACACAAGGTTAATAGTTTTTTTCTTCCAAAGACCATAGGGATTATAGCTATGGAAGTATTTATTGTAATCGTGTTTTATTCCTATACCTTCTTTACTAAAAAGGCTAACTTCATAATAGATATTAGCTCCTTCATATTGGGGGCTATTATCTGTCAGCTCATCAGTTACAGGCTTATGAAGGTCCATATAAATAAGGCCTTAGATTACATTGGCCTAGTACTATTTGCATTAATAGGATATGCCTTCGTTTATTTTACATTTAATCCGCCGGAACTAGAAATATTTCTTGACCCAAAAACAAAAAAATACGGTATATAAAACTATATGCCGTATTTTTTGAACCAAATTATACTCTGCTCCATCATATTTGTGGTTACAAAATGGTCTAGATTTGGATATTCAATTAATTTTATCTTTTCCTTATCCTTATACAGGGGTTCGATTTTTTGATAGAATAATCTCTGATTATCTACAGGAACTAAACTATCACTTCTCCCATGGAGCATAAGAATGGGTCTATCTACTAAGGCCTCCAGTTTGTTAGATGGGTCCAGTTTCTTAGCCTTTTCTCCAATTTCATGCAATTTATCTGTTATTTCTATATCCAATTCTTTTATTAGGTGTTGGTTATAATAATCCCATGCGAAAGACCCATTTAATATGACTACAGATTTTATCTTTGGATTATAAGTAAAGATTCCAGCTGAAGTAAATCCACCCATGGAGTGACCTATTAAAGATATGTTATCGGGATCTGCATCGTATTTGCTGACCAAGGCCTCTATTAATAGGCTTGATTCTTCTATATTGTTAAATACAACTTCCCAAAACTTATAGGTATTTTTCCAATAGTCTATGGGATTTCTTTCCCCATGGTAAATGGCATCAGGTATCAATACTTGAAAACCTACTGTCGCAAGGATTAAGCCCCTAATCCTTTGGGCCTCCTTGTATGAACTCCAGCCATGGTAAAATATAATCGTTGGAAACTTCTCCTTGTCTTCCTTAGGCCTAAACAAGATAGCTGGTATATTACCTATATGAACTTTTTCTTCTTTGATTAAGCTAGTATGTAAATGCAATTCCTTAATCCTCCTATCATTGTTATTCCATTTAGAAAATCCTTTTTTTATTATATCATAAATTTATTAGGTAAATGCCTCAATTTTCTCAGCTTTTAATTGTAAGCTCTATTTATAATATTTAGATGTAAGTTTATTGGGTAAAATTAACTTACAAGAGGTGATAATATGTGTGGTAGATTTTCTTTAGATGCAAGTATAGACGTACTCATTGAAAGGTATAAGGCCAGGAGTACACAAGACTTCGGTGGCCAAGAAGAAGTTTTCCCTACAAATTCAGTACCTATAATAATCAATAATGGTAGTAACGAAATAAAAATGATGAAATGGGGATTCACATTTGAATTCACTAAGAGGCCTATAATCAACGCCAGGGCAGAAACAGTAGATGTAAAACCATCCTTTAGGTATGCCTTTTTCAATAGGAGATGTATAGTTCCTGTAACTAGCTTTTTTGAATGGGAAAATGTAGATGGAAAGAAAATAAAAAGAACTATCTCCATTAAAGAAGAAATCTTTTCCTTAGCTGGCCTGTATAATACTTTTGAAGATAAAAATGGAAGGGTATATGAGGCCTTTACCATAGTAACTACTGAGGCCAATGAATCTATGAAGAAAGTCCATCATAGGATGCCAGTGATATTGACTAAGGAAATGGAAAAGTATTGGTTAGATAAGAATTTTAAAGATATAAAAGCTTTAAAATATATGATGCAACCTTATAAGGGGAAAGTAATAATAGTCTAATATTATTACTTTCCCCTTTTTAATGCCTTATAGGTAAGATCCAATCATAGAGTAGATTCCTTCACATTGGAGGGTGCTGGAGTGTTTCAATTCCTCATAGGTAAAATCAATCTGGAAATCTCCAATATAGACTAAGATTAGGGGTTTAGCTTTTCTATTCCTTGTAGGTAGGATCAGTATTTTCTATACCCTCCAAGGGGAGGCAGCTGGTACACAGTTTTAATTCCTTATAGGTAGAATCTGACCAAACTATAAATGCTTTATTAACGGAGTTAGATGGATTATTTCAATTCCTCGTAGGTAGGATTTAATTCGAGCGTTTAATAGCTGCAATATCACTATAAAGACCATTTCCATTCCTTATAGGTATAATCTAAGCTTTAAATATTTACATATACTTAAGACTCAGATAATGTGAATAAAACTATATTTACATTTATTCCTTCTTTTTAACAGGATATTTTACTGCATTTTTTCTTATCTTATCTTCTATTGAAGAAGATATGTCTATGTCTAATTGATTTGCTAAGGAAATACAATATATAATAACATCTGAAAGCTCCTCTCTAAGATGAGTAGCTTCATGGGTACTATTTATATCCCAAGCTTCCTCTTGAGATAGCCATTGAAATATTTCCATAAGTTCTCCTGCTTCAATGGCTATACTCATGGCTAGATTCTTTGGGCTGTGAAATTTATTCCAGTCCCTTTCATTGACAAATTTAGCTATCTTGTCTTTTATTTCTTGGATAGTTGTTATTTGGTCTTTCATCTTTCATCTCCTGTTTATGATTATTTATGCAAATCAGACAAGTTATAATTTTATTATGTATATTAAATCATTTGTAAAGGCTTGTTTCTGTACATATTTTTATCAGCAAACTCAATTAGCTCTTGTAAGCTTATATTATCTGTATATCCTGCAAAACCAACAGTAATACTTATTATATACGGCCGCCTTCTTCTAGTGTTTTCTTCATAGATTTTTTTCTTTACTCTTTCCCAGATTTTCTTTGCTTTTCTTATATCTGCATTTCTAAATACGACTATAAACTCATCTCCACCATATCTAAATACAAAATCATATTCTCGTATATTTCTCCTTATAATAGTGGCTATTCTTTTAAGTAGCTTGTCCCCTTCACAATGGCCAAACTTATCGTTAACCTTCTTTAAATTATCTACATCTACAAAGGCAATTGTCATTGGAAGGTTTTTCTTGTTACATAACTCCATATGTTGTTTAAGCTTCAAAAAACCTTGACCTTTGTTTAAAACACCAGTCCCAAAGTCTAAGGTTAATTTTTTTTGTAATTTTGCTATCTTAACATTTTGCTTCTTTATAATCCGGATTAATCTTCTATCTATGTCCTTTCCCATAATAACCACCCCTTTACAAAACTACATAAAACTTTCAAGTATTACTTGACTTCTTCTTTAGGGCTAATAACCTTTAACTGCAATAAGATAATATCCAATGAAAGTAATAATAGCTAATAAAGTTAATCTATAATGGGTAATCTACATTATGTATAATTGTCCATCATCTATATATTATACCATTTTTTGGCCTAATACCAGTACAATAATACAAAAATTACCAGGAGAATTACTCTCCTGGTTCCTTATTTCATTAAATGTGTCTCCAATATCTGGTCCCATCTTAAACCTTGTAATCCTAAATAATGTTCTAGATTATTAAGTAAGTACTCTAGTTTTACTGGTCCTACTAGTTCAGAACCTGTAACTGCCACTCCATATTTTTGGGCTTCCAATTTAATTAACTCATATGCCCTATATAGTGGTGTTTGGGCACAATCAAACATATTCATGGACACTACTACTCCGTCTCTCTCAGGGAACTTGATACCTACTGCTCTTACTGTTGAAAATCCACCACTTGGTCCCCTTACAGCCTTTGCTATTTGTTTTGCTATGCTTAAATCTTCTGTTGCTAAAAATACATTATAAGCAGTCAAGCCTTCCATATCTGCAGAAACTATAGTTGCTCCATATTTTGGGTCTAGCTCTCCATTTACTGATAAATCTGGTTTTCTCGCTTCATAGTCTGGGTGATTTTTATCTTCCAATAATGCCTTTAAACCTTCATATTGACCTTGTCTTATAAAGGATATACTCTTCTTATCTTCTGTTCTAGCATTGGCTCCTGCAAAGTATATTGGTACTTTGTATTTTTCAAATAGTTCCGCACCTATTTCCTCTGCAACTTCTTTTGTTTCTTCTAGTGTAATATTTCTAAATGGGAATAGTGGTATTGTATCTTGTCCCCCTATTCTTGGGTGAGAACCTTTTTGCTCTCTCATATCGATTAATTCATAAGATTTGCCAGCCATATCTATTAAGGCTTCTTTTAAAGGTCCTGGTTCTCCTAAAACAGTGACTACAGTTCTGTTAAAATCATGCTCTGGCTCAACACTTACTAGTGTAACGCCTTCACGATCTTTAAATACTCCTGAAATGGCTTCAATAACTTCTTGCCTTCTACCTTCACTAAAGTTTGGTACAGCCAAGATATATTTCTTGTCTTCCATATTCATCCCCCTTTTTTTCTGCGGAAAGCCGCATTATTGTCTTGGATATATTATTTTAGCATATTATATAATTTTTTTCTTTGTAGGATTTCTACAAAAGCATATCTTCAGGAGTGTCAATATCTATTCCTAATCTTTCATCTTCTATGAATATTTTATTTACTTTAGAAACATACTTATTTACTAAATCCCTTGCACCCTTATCTCCTGCAATTTTAAGAAGTTCATATTTATAAATCGATGATATTATTGTTGGCATACCCTTGTTTCCTTTATAAAAAGGTACCAAAATCTCCGATTTGCTTTTTTTATACTCGTCTATTAGCTTGTTTATCAAGTTCGATGTAATAAAGGGTTGGTCTCCGACGAAAAACATATAGGCAGAAGGATTTTTTGCCTCTTTGACTCCCAATTTCAGCCCTTCACTTTGACCTAAATGGGCATTTGCATTGTATATAGTTTTAACATTATACTTCTTGCCTATATTAGCTACCTCTTCCCTTCTATAGACTAGGATTATTTCATCTAAATTCGACTCCCAGCATGCCTTAATGACCCGTTCTACTAAAGGCATTCCTCCTACTTCTAATAGGAGTTTGTCTTTTTTCATTCTTCTGGAAAAGCCAGATGCAAGTATAATTCCAGTAATCATTTTATCGCCTACTATACATCTTTAATTAATGATTCTAAGCCCATTCCTACCTCATATAGTTTTCCCGATTCATCAGTTATAGTTAAAAATTTGAATAGCTTGCCATCTTCTACCCTCTGCTTGATTGGAGTTACTATATATTCTACTTTTTTTGTTTTAAAGTCATTGAAGGATGGGTCCGCTTCATATAGATTTAGTCCCAAGGCTGATTTTTCGTTTGTATACTTGACTACTCCATTTGAGTCAGTAATATATATGGCATCTACCCCAACTTCTTCTAGAAACTCCTTGATCATGGAGTCACTTATATTGGTTTGGGTCAAAAAGAATTCCCTTACCTTATAGGCTTGCTTTAACATTCTTTCTTCCATTACCTTGCCTGCTACAAATTGCTGCATATTATATACATGCTCACTGATGGTTTCCATTGCCCTATAAAGTTCTTTAGAGGTATTATGCTGCTCCATTACTTGATTTGTTGTTTCTAACATATTTTCTGATATCCCCTTGGAAAACTCTGTAATCTTAGTTATATTCGAAGCTATTTCTTCAATCATTGAATTGTTTTCATTTGTGGCAGCCTTTATTCCCTCTAGACTTTCCTTACCTAAGTTTAAGGTCTCAACTATAGACTCAAAATCCTTATTAGTTTCTGATAATACGCAGTAATTGCTGTCCATATGGGACATTTCATCTGCCATGGATTTGGAGATAGTGTATATTTCTTCCGATAAGGTATATATAACTTCTTCAATTTTTTTAGAGACATTTTCAGTTTCTGATGCAAGTTTTCCTACTTCCATGGCTACTACGGAGAAGCCTCTACCATGCTCCCCTGCTCTTGCTGCCTCAATGGCTGCGTTTAATGAAAGCATTTGAGTTTGGCTTGATATATTGTTTATTAAATCAACTAAGGAAACAACTTCCTGAGAATAGTTTCTTAATTCCATAATTTTATTGGAGATTTTTTGTAGCATATCCCTTGAATTCTTTACCTTAATCTCTATGTCTTTTATACCTTCTATTCCCTTTTGTGCAGAAGTAATGGAGTTAGATATGAATAGGATTTTATCCATTACATCTTCACTTATATTTTCCATGGACTTAAATACTGTATTAACCAATTTATTGGTGTCTTTTAACATGTCAGTTTGTTTTTGAGTGTTGGTATCAGCTACTTCAACAGAAGTGGCTATGGTTTCAGAGGAACTTAGACTTTCTGTAGCCAAAAAATTTAGTTTCTCACATATATTGTATATATCTGTGGATATCTTTATTTGTGTTCTGAAGTTATCCATAATTTGTTTATATACCTTGTTGATTTCATCTTTTGCTTCTTCAGACAAACCTGCATCCTCTGGAATAGAAAAGTCTAATTTATTTATATTTGATACATATTTTATAATTTCTTCTGTTTCTTTACAGTTTTTAAATCTCATTATAACTATAGTTAATAGTAGGGAAAGTCCTATAATACTTATTAGATTTAAGGCCATATTGTTTAAAAAATGTATTATGAGAAAGCTTATGGCTAGAAAAGTAAGTGAAATAAGAAATATTTGTATATAGTTCTTTTGTTTATTATTCATCTTTTGCCTCCTTAAATTTCCAATTAATTATTAACCTCAGCTTCCCTAATAGCCTTCATTAACTTCTCAGGAGTTACAGGCAATTCAGTAATTCTAATGCCAATAGCATTGTATATTGCATTTAATATGGCTGGAGCAATTGGTATCATCACTGGTTCACCTATACCCTTAGCACCATAGGGAGCAGTATTTTCTGGATCTTCAATGATTATATTCTCCACATCTATCATGTCCATAGCAGTTGGAATCAAGTATTTTGAAAATCTATTGTTTTTAATTACTCCATTTTCTAGTTTCAAATCCTCAAATAAGGTATATCCCAAGGCCATGGCAAAACCACCATCCATTTGACCTTCTAGCAAATGTGGATTCACTGCTCTTCCAGCATCTTGAGCAAAGACTGCCCTAAGTAGGTTTACTATACCTGTATTCATATCTACTTCTACTTCTACGGCACAGGCATTGAAGGTATACGGCCAATAAGGTGCGCCTTGGCCTGTATCCGGATCCATGGTCGTTGTTTGAGCTACAAATTCTCCTTCAGCCTCTATTGTTTCATCCTTATATATTTCACTTAACCTTTTAAAGGATATTCGCTTTTGAGGAAAGAAGCTTAAAACAACCTCTCCCTTTTCTAAAGCTAGGCCTGCAGTTGAATTAAGTCCAAGTTCTACTTTTGCCTTTTCAAATAATTTTTCTCTCATGTTTTGGCAGGCTACTTTTATGGCATTGCCTGTATTATATGTCTGTCTAGTTGCTGCCGCTGTACCTGAATCAGGCATTAAAGATGTGTCTTCATGGATTAAATCTATGTCTTTTTCAGTTACTCCAAGGGTTTCTGCCCCTATTTGAATCATGGCTGTTTTAGCACCTTGGCCTACTTCTGTAACTCCACAGTAAATTCCAATTCTTCCACCAGGAAGAAGTCTAACTATGGCTCTTGATATATCTGGAAATCCGTTTCCATAACCAGTGCCATAAAATGAAAGTCCGACTCCAATACCTCTCTTTTTCATTATTTTACCTCCTTCCATAGTTGGGAGAATTTAAATCTTTCATCTACTGCTTCAAGACACCTATCTAAAGGCACACTGTCTGTCAGGATTTGGCCTGTTGCTGTCATTGAACCCCTTCTAAAGATATTTTTCATCCTAAATTCAATGGGATTCATGCCTAGTTTTTCTGCCAGGGCATCCATTTGTTGCTCATGGGCAATAGGCACTTGTGTGGCACCGAACCCCCTCATGGCTCCTGTATATGGATTATTTGTATAAACTGCATAAGCATCAACTTTTACATGGGGTATAACGTAGGGTCCTGTAGCATGGACACCTGCCTTTCTAAGTACGTTCATAGCCCAAGAACAATGGGCCCCTGAATCTCCTATGATTTCCGCTTCCATATACTGAAGGTAACCATTTTCATCAGCGCCTGTTTTATATTTCATTATCATAGGATGTCGTTTTGAATGGGCTAGGAAAGATTCTTCCCTACTAAAAATAACCTTTACTGGTCGTTTTAGTACCATGGCGGCTAAGGCTAGATGGATTTGGGCTGATATATCTTCCCTGCCTCCAAAGGCCCCCCCTACATTGGTATTGATAATCTTTACCTTCTCTTCTGGTAAACCTAGATTAATAGCTACTTCTTCCCTATCATAGTGAGGATATTGGGTAGCTATAACTACAACTACAGTACCGTCTTCCTCTAAATAACCTAGACCTGCTTCTGGCTGTAAAAAGGCATGTTCTACCATTGGAGATTTATATATATTCTCTACTATATACTTAGATTTTCTCTTTCCTTCTTCAATGTCTCCATGTCTTAGCTTGAAATGATATATTATATTTGAGTCTCCATGTACCTTGGGTGCATCTTCCTTCATAGCTTCTACTGGGTCAAATACTGCAGGTATTTCTTCATAATCTATTTTTATTTTTTTATAGGCTTCTTCACATATTTTTTGCGTTTCTGCCACTATAAAGGCTATAGGTTCCCCTATTCTAATGACTTTTTTACTGGCAAATGCTTCGTGGTCTTTTAGTACTACTCCATGGGCATTTTTATTTGGTATATCCTTATAGGTAAATACTTTTAATACACCGTCTACTTTTTCTGCCTCTGATATATCTATTTTTATATAGGCATGGGGTTTTGTTGATCTAACGGTCTTTCCATAAACCATATTATCCAAATATATATCTTGGGGATACAGAGCTTTACCAGTTACTTTAGCCTGGGCATCTACCCTGATAATATTTTTTCCTACTATATTTAACTTCATCTCTATTCCCCCTTCATATACTCTATTGCTTTCTTAGTGGCTATTAGCATTTTATTGTATCCGGTACACCTGCAAAGATTGCCAGATATACCTTCTCTTATTTCTTCATCACTTGGGCTAGGATTTTTGTCTAATAGGGCCTTGGTAGACAAGACCATGCCAGGGATACAGAAACCACATTGTACAGCCCCTGCTTCCATATAGGCTCGTTGCACTGGATGAAGCTGTCCATCCTTTTCTAAACCTTCTATGGTCACTATATTTGACCCATCAGCTTGAAACCCCATAACTAAACATGAATTTACGGTTTCTCCATCCATTATTATTGTACAAGCTCCACACTCTCCCTCTCCACAGCCTTCCTTGGTTCCTATTAAGCCTAACTCATCCCTAAGTACATCTATTAATCTCATATTCTCGTCTATGGAGATTTCATATGGTTTGCCATTGACTGTAAAATTGATATTTACCATGCTTTCACCCCTTCTTCTATAGCCAGTGCCTCCTCCAAAATTTCCCTAAGTATGGTGGATATGGCAACCCTCTTATATGGTAAAGTAGATCTGCCTTTGAGTCTTTCATCCATGGAATTTCTTAAGACTTCTATGGCACCTTCTATTGTTTTCTCTTCCAAGCTTTTACCTAACAAGTAGTCTTCTACCTCTTTTTCTCTCATGGGGAATTTAGCCAATGCGCCACTGGCTACTCTAATGGAGTCTATGGTTTTATCTTCAAATTCAATATAGGACGATAGGGTAAGTCTAGATATGGCTAGGGCTTTTCTAAGGCCTAGTTTTGCAAAAGTTAAGATTTGATTATCTTTTGGTCTTTTAAATCTAATATTTATTAATAATTCCTTTTCCTTAATCGGATTTAAATAATAATCTTCTAATGATATTTCTCTAATTCCATCTATACTTTTCAAAGTTACAATACTATCCAATGCCATTAGTGGTGGTACTGAATCTGCTGCTGGAGAACCATTGGCAATATTGCCACCTATGGTACCCTTATTTCTAATTTGAGGAGAACCTACCATTTTACATGCCTTATGTAATCCATATAGATTGTTTTCAAAGATTTGGCTTTCCACTACTTCAGCAAAAGTTGTTGTACTACCTATAGTTATATATTCATCCTCTTCTCTAATCCCTTTTAATTCTTCTATTTTGCTAATATCTATTAAGATCTCTGGTTCAATTACATTTTTATTTAATGCAATGACTATATCTGTTCCACCTGCTATTACCTTTGCCTTTTTTCCATATTCACCAAGTAGATCTATTACTTCTTCAACACTTTTGCTGTTGTAAACTTTTTTTATGTCCATGATTTCACCCCTTATAGGTTTTTGTTAAAATAGCCGCCTCCAAGACGAAGGCGGCTATTCTTAAGTTACATGAATACTGTTTTTAGTATGAATAATACAGCCAGTATATACATAGTTACGGATACTTCTTTGTGTCTTCCAGTTAAGGTCTTTAATACTGCATAAGAAACCATACCAAATACTATACCTTCAGCTATACTGTAAGCAAATGGCATCATAACTATTGTTAAAAATGCTGGTATTGCTTCTGT
>JAAYFT010000142.1 GCA_012728125.1 Tissierellia bacterium
AGAGGATTGTCATTTTTAGACAAGACAGCTAGTTAGTTGTCTTGTCTTTTATTTTATTGTGGATTAACTGCTTGTTGTGAAGAATGATTATAGCTGAATAGTCCATAAGATAAAACATGTGGAATAAGAGCTACCATTAAGGGAAGCATTTGCATATGATAAACATATAACAAAATCAGGGAGGGAAGGTAATGAGAAAAAGAAAATTAATTTCTGTGGTCTTGGTGTTTATAATTATACAAATATTTTTCATAAACAGTTTGGCATTTGCTAGTAATCCAGTTATAACTTCTTCTCAGATTGAAAAGGCCATAGAATGGGCCTATGACAAAATGAATAGTAAGACTTCAGCATATAATGGCTGGTGCTTAAAGTTTGTATCTGACGCTTGGAAACATGCAAATTTAGCACCTGCTAAAGTATCAAAAACCTATTTGATTATTACAATGATTTTATAAATGAAAATGGAAATTTAGGTTATGGATTCCGCAAGGTATTGAGCGAGATTGGAGAATTTGGTAACAAAATCAAGTATGGAATATTCAAGTCACTAACAAACCTTGAAATTCCTTTTATAACTGAACACCCTCTAAAAGACTACAAAAAGGATGTAATAAAGAAAAATATAGAACATATATTGAGTAATATTCCTGAGATTAAAGAAAAATACACTCCAGCAGGAAAAGAGTTAGAAGTTATATCGGATTTTATAGATGTATTAAAAACTAGCAACGACTACGCAAAGTCAGAGTTTGAGGCTGCTATAAAAAAGAAATATAATATTTCAAAAATAGACTTGAATACTGATGCAGGAAGAACATATAAGTATTTAGATATATTAGGTGAAGGGTTATCAAAAGTGGATAAGGCATTTAGGTGGGGTAGTTTTACTGCTGACAGCTTGGAGTACTATTTCAATGATTATGTAAGGAATATGAAATATTTGCAAGTAATAAAAGATGCTGCAGGTGAAGATGATAAAGACCTCCTTAGAGCCATTGAAGAATTAAGTATTGAGTATTCCAAAGGATTTGCTGGATTCCTATATAGAAATAAAACTAAAATTGGCCAATTAACTATAAAGGCTATAGAGAAGGCAATGGAAGATAAACTGGATGGATTAGAATTGTATGGTGTGGCTACTTTAATACTAGAAAAGGGTATGGACATTTCAGGGAATACTAAATATGCGGAGAATGTAGAACAGGCTACCGGAATAATGTTAATCAACTTTAGGCTTATAACTAGTTTTAGTAGGTCTTTAAATAGAAATGTTGACTTTTTAACTGGGAAAATTTTACCAGATGTTACTGAACACTCTTGGAATGACCTAGTAAGTTTATTTACTGTAACTAAGGCAGGAATGATTGAAGCATATAAATGTATGTATGAAATTGCAAAGGATCCAGTTGAAAAAGTATATTTAAAAAATCAGATAGATGTTATAAAGAGTATCCAAATTAGGCCCACACTTCCTTCACAAAATCAACAAGCATTCTTTACTAAATAGCTCTTGAATATTTGCAATATAAACTCCTCCATGGAGCTTGTTTGGAGGAGTTTTTCGTTGTCTACTTATGAGCTGCGTTTTCTACATATATGATCAATTCCTCAAATCCACTATTCTTTCATACCAATACTCTATGTGGTCCCTGTTAAGAGAATCTTTCAAATATACAAAATTAAAGGGGTGGCTAATATTTAAGTCTTCTATTGGGATTTCTTTTAGATATCCTTGTAACAGTTCTTTTTTGGCTGCCTCCCTGTACATAAAGGTAATGCCAATGTTTTGGTGGCAGAGTTCTTTAATGGCATTCATATTGCCTATCTCGATTTTTCTTTTAAAATCCTTTACACCAATATTCTTATTGTATAAGGCCTGTTCTAATATGTCCCGGGTTCCACTGCCTGGTTCTCGTAGAATTAGGTTTTCTTCAAGTAGGTCTTCCATCCTATTAGTCTTGTAGGCTATTTTGTTTTCAGGAGAACAAATACCGATAAACTCCTCATTGGAAATCAGCCTAAACTGAAATTGGCTGCGGTCGAAATTCCCTTCTATTAAGGCAAAATCTATCTTTCCCTCCCAAAGCATTTCCTGAAGTATATTGGTATTTTCTACCACCATTGTAATATCAATTTCTGGCTCTTCTATGAAAACTTTATGAAGAATAGGAGGAACCATGTATTCTCCAATGGTCAAAGTTGCACCAAAGTTCAAGGGTTTTACCCTTTTTTTAATGTCTTGAAGCAAGGGGAGAATACGTTCAGAATGAGCCATAAGGGCCTTGGCATAGGCCTGTAAAGCCTTGCCTGCTTCTGTGAGAGTAAAGTTTTTCCCCTTATTTGCTATTAGGTCTGTCTGATAGTAATCTTCCAAAAATTTTATGTGTTGGGTAACATTAGGCTGAGTTATGTTCAACTTTTCCGCAGTTTTTGTATAATTACCAGTTTCACAAAGGGTAAGGAAGGTCTGCAATCTAACATCTATCATCTACAACACTCCATAAGAAAAATTTATATTTTTATAAAATATTATAATTTCATTTTATAACAAATATATGTTATAGTCAAATTAGAGATGTTAATATAACCCCAATAATACAGTATAATACTAAACCTAATAAAATTGGTCTTGCTCTTGCATGACCTACAGAGGTTTGGTCTTTGGGTGGGTACTGCTAATCTTCCCTATTTTATTAACTCGTTTCTTTTTATTGTAGTCCTGTTTAGTACAGGCCTTACACCAACCTAAATGGTACCTACCCTTTTAAAGACTTTTGAATACTTTTTCGCAATGGCTTATTGGCACCCTATTGGGTGCTTTTTGTTTTGTATAATTATAAGTCTGTAGTCACAAATCATTGACTATGGACATACTATGTATTATAAAATATTCAATGGAGTGATTACTGTGAGTAAAAAGTTTGTAAGACAATCTTTAGAGCTTCACTTATTTTTTGGAAGGATTATGAAGGAACACTCATTTTTCCTTGAACTAGGATTTACACCTAGGGATATTAATTTTACCAATAGAGCTGACGAATTTAGAAGAGAATTTGATGATCTTTTGAGAGAGGTAGTATTGCTTTCCGATGGCGTTGTAAGCAAAGACGCACTTAAATCAGGAGAAATTGTAACCCCATTTACCCTGGAAGCAGAAAAGGCTAGTGAATTCTATACTGGCATAGACATACCAACTGATATAACAAGGGCAGAGTTCAAACTAGAGCCAGCACACAAAGACTCAGTCAGCAAGGAACTTGTTGATAAGGTGGCAAGAATAAATAATAAAGCTATAAAATTAATATCTGAACTAATAAACTTTAAGGAAAAGATATTATCCAATGTCCTTCGATGTAAGATGTTTACACTTAACTACCCCTTATTGATAGATCATATTATGAGGGAAGCAAGGCTTTATTTAGATATGGTTAGGACCTTACAAAGGCAAGGATTTATAGACCTTAGGAGGCATGCACTAGAGCAAGAAGCCTTTTGGAATAGGATCATGGCCGAACATTCTAAGTTTATTAGAGGCTTGCTAGACCCGACTGAAGAAGTTTTATTCAATGTAGCCAATGATTTTGGTAATGAGTTTGATAAATTGACTGAGAAAGCTTTAGATGCTATAGATAATAAAATCCCATTCGATAAGGTTACTAAAGAAAGCCTTAAAGCAACAAAGGCTATTAGGGATTTCAAAGCTCAGGCTACAGAAGGATTGCTTGATTGCAACATCAGGTCTATAATAATTCCATTGCTAGGAGACCATACATTACGTGAAGCCAATCACTTCTTGAGGCTGCTAAGGATGTTTGAAAATTAGTTTTAGATATATAAGAATAGATATGTTGATAACTTAATACTACAATATAAAAACCACTCCTATTAATATCATTGAAATGATGTTATTGGGAGTGGTTTTTTATACAGCTTCCTAGTATTAATAGCTTGTAACACATTTTAAACATCCAGAATATACTAATATTGTACAAGCGATAAAATATTTTGAAAGGAAGTGAACTATTTATTGGACAATATCTTAATAGACAATGGTCAGGGAGTAATAATAAATGGAGGTAATGGGTCTGTAGCCATTGGAAATATGATTAGAGGAACTAAACTAGGCACTTATGTAATTTTTGATGAATATTTAAATCATTTTGAAGGAATTGCTGAAATTAGAGGATAATAATTCTACGGATAAAAAAATTTCAAATATTTAACAAGATGAAACCAAGCCATGAGCTTATATTGGCTTGGTTTTCTAATAAGGAATATGTAATAGCAATGCTAATAGGGGTGGTTTTATGTATGAAGAAGTTGAAAACAAGAAAATTAAAGATGTTTATACTCTTAACGAATTTCTAAGGCCTTATGGTTTAGCTTACGATCCTCACCAGGATGTATTTTATACAATAATAGATCCATGGCAACGGAAAATGGGATATACAAGGCTGTACGATGAGGCAGCAGTACTATCTTTTATGGTGCTGGATAGTGAGCCAATTTATTTTGAATATGATAATAAAAGCTGGATGATAGAATTCTGGAAGGGTCAGTATGGTATGGCAACTGGGTTTGAAATAGGTATTTATTATACAAGCCAACCAGATTTATCGAACAAAACTTTTAACTGGACTTTATATGACTGTGCTGATGATGAAAATATGCTAAAAATGAGATTTGAGCTCTTTAAAAACCATGTATCTCTTATAAAAAGAAAGGGAAAACACTGGTGGCTAACAGGGTTTAAACTAGGAGAATTCTCACAACCATG
>JAAYFT010000143.1 GCA_012728125.1 Tissierellia bacterium
GTAAATGGAATAGACCTTAGCTGCTATTCCAATGATGATGTGGAGAAGAAGGAAGTAAGGTTAGAACTGGTATATAGGTGCTAATATGGTAATGATGCCTCTTTGAACAGATGTACAGGCCCTGTAACTTGACTTTGTCAAAAATTATTGTTAAACTCTTTAAGGGTCCGATATTATCGACCTAAAATGACATAAATGGGGGGCATCATAATGAAAAAAAGGATTTTATCTTTATTAATCCTAGCTGGATTAGTATTGACTGTATTTGTAGGATGTAGTAAAGAACCTGCAACAGAAGTAGTAGAAGCAGAACCAGTAGATGCAAAAAAAGTATTTGTTAGCCCACAATGGGTTATGAGTGTAATTACTGGTGGACAAGAAGAATCAAATAAATATTTGATTATAGAAGCTTCTAAAGAAAGACTTAAGGACAGCTCCTATGCTAAAGAAGGTCATATACCAGGAGCCTTATACTTAAATATCAAAGATATTGAAGACCCAATATATTGGACATTAAAATCTCCAGAAAAAATGGAAGAGACCCTATTGGAACTTGGAATTACAAAGGATACAGTAGTAATCCTATATGGTTCAGATGTTTCTGGAGTAGCTAGGGTAGCAACTGGACTAATATGGGCAGGAGTAGACAAGGTTAAGGTATTAGACGGTGGTCTTGAGGCTTGGACAAAGGCTGGATATGAATTAGAAACTACTGCAAATAATCCAAGTCCTGCAACAGATTTTGGGGCAGAAGTTCCAGCTAGACCAGAACTTATCTTACCAATTGAAGATGTAAGAAATAAATTAGCAGAAGAAGATACAAACTTCCGTTTAGTAAGTATCCGTTCATATGAAGAATTCACTGGTGAAACAAGTGGTTATTCCTTCATTGCCAAAGCAGGTGAGCCAAAAGGTGCTGTTTGGGGTAAAGCTGGTAGTGAATATGTTAAAGAAGATGGAAGTCTTATCTCTTTAGATGAAATGAAAGAACTATGGGCAGATTTAGATTTTACAATAGATGATGAAATTTCCTTCTATAGTGGTAGAAGCTGGAATGCATCAATACCATTCCTAATAATGTATGAAAACGGCTATACAAATATGACCATCTATGATGGTGGATGGTATAGATGGCAACTAAATAACGAATTTGAAGTTCAAGTAGGGGACCCAGCTTCAGGAGATGTTACTTACACAACAGTAAAAGAACTTCCAAATGACAAAGCTGCAAAATAGATAAATACAAAAGGGACTGAATTTTTTCAGTCTCTTTTTGCAATCTTTGGTAAAAATTTCTCATTTCCCGTATATTATGGATATTAGCTTTGATAAAAAAATATGTAACTTGGGTATATAATATAAGATAATAACTTAAATATAAAATATGTAAATAAATTATGGGAGGTAGTGAAAATGGGGTTAATTAAAGCGCTTTCTTCAGCCATAGGTGGTTCCTTAGCAGATCAATGGCTAGAGGTAATAGAGCCGGATAATATGGGTGAAGGTACAGTATTTACATCTGGAGTAAAGGTTAGAAAAGACGATAGAAGAGGTTCCAATAGGAAGGGAACAGAAAATACAGTAACAGATGGATCTATAATCCACGTATATCCAAATCAATTCATGATGTTAGTAGATGGTGGCAAGGTAGTAGATTATACTGCTGAAGAAGGCTACTATAGAGTCGATAACTCAAGCTTGCCCTCCTTATTCAATGGAGACTTTAAAGAAGCACTAAAGGAATCCTTCCAAAGAATAAAGTATGGTGGAGTAA
>JAAYFT010000144.1 GCA_012728125.1 Tissierellia bacterium
CTAGAGAAGTAGATGGGAAAGATTATAACTATCATCATGAAATAATAAAATACTTGAATGGGGAATTAAAAGAATTTACCATACCTTTTTCTTTTAAGGGAACTGAATTCCAAGAAAAGGTATGGAAAGAACTATTAAATATACCCTATGGCGAAACTAGGACTTATAAGGAAATGGCAGAAAAGGTAGGCTGTCCAAAAGGACCTAGGGCAGTGGGCAATGCCTTAAACAAAAACCCTATTGCCATAATAGTACCTTGTCATAGGGTTGTTGGGTCTAAAGGCAAGCTAGTAGGTTTTGCTGGCGGCCTTCCTCTGAAAGAAAGACTATTAGGTTTAGAAAAGGAGAATAATGTCAAATATTTTCGATAATATGTTGAAATTTATAACATAATTTGATAATATTTAATTACAACAAAATAGCTTTATAGGTGTTCCAAATTGGAACTTAAAAGGGAAAGTGGTGCAAATCCACTACAGCCCCCGCTACTGTAAATGGGACGAAACCAAGAATATGCCACTGGGAAACTGGGAAGGCCTTGGGAGTAGGATGAACCATGAGTCAGGATACCTGCCTATATGTAAGCCTCGGAGGGAGGGATGAGATGATGAAACTTATCCTTTTAGAAGGCATAAGTTTTTTTATTGTAAATGAGAGTACTTAAGTATAATAAGTTAAACAAAATAAGCAGACCAATACTAGAATCAAAATAGGAGGAAGAAAATGAAAAGAATTAGGATTATAGCTTTGATTTTATCCTTATTGATGTTAGCTAGTGTAACTATTGGCTGTACTAATAAGGAAAATTTAGATAAGTCAAATAAGGAATCAAATGTGGAGAATATAGATCAAGAGGAAAATATAGTTCAAGAGGAAGATGAAGTAGAAGAATCAAGTTTCCCAGTAGAAGTTAAAGATAAATTTGGAAATACAGTTATTATAGAAGAAGAACCTATGAAAATCGTATCCCTAGCACCAAGTAATACAGAAACCTTGTTTGCCTTGGGATTAGGCCATAGAGTAGTTGGAGTTACACCTTTCTGTGACTATCCAGAAGAAGCCCTGGCTATAGAAAAAGTAGGAGATTATAGTGGGAATAATTTAGAAAGAATAATAGAACTAGAGCCTGATTTAGTTTTAGTCTATGGGGCAGGAGATGAAGAGGAAAATAGGATTTTAAGAGAGGCAGGCATACATGTCCTTGGGTTTTTGTCTGAAACTATGGAAGATATAATTCAAGATATTGAAACAATAGGCAAAGCTACAGGTAGAAATGAGGAAGCAAGAGATATTATTAATTCCATAAGAGAAAAAAGGGACTATGTAGTAGAAAAGGTAAAAGAAGCAGGGGAAGTTTCAGTATTCTATGAAATCTGGCATGACCCATTAATGGGGGCAGGAAAGGGTTCCTTCATGGATGAACTAATTACCTTAGCAGGAGGAAAAAATATTGCCTATGATACTGATGGAGCATATCCACAATACGATTTGGAGCAATTGATAGAGAGAGATCCCCAGGTCTACTTAGCTTCTAAGGATTCAGACGACAAGACCATTGAATCTATAAAGCTAAGACCAGGTTATGATGCTATATCTGCCATAAAAAATGACAGGATATATTTATTTA
>JAAYFT010000019.1 GCA_012728125.1 Tissierellia bacterium
ATAGGCAAGGCTTTCGTAAAGGGCTTTGGTTTAAGGGAAGGGGCCTTTGCAGAATCTGTAGGCCACGATACTCACAATATTATGGTAGTAGGTACCAACATTAGAGATATGACCATGGCAGTTAATGCCGTTATTGAAATGGGCGGCGGTATTGCCATTGCAAATAGGGGAAGAATTTTATCAGAAATGAGATTACCAGTGGGAGGATTAATTACTGATGAACTAGACGGACATGAAGTAAGTAAAAAAATTGCAGAGCTCGAAAGAATTATTAAAGAAGACCTAGGTTGTAAAATCCATGCACCACTTATGCACCTATCATTCTTAGCTTTATCTACCAGCCCAGAGTGGAAGATAACGGATAAGGGATTAATCGATGTAAATAATTACAAGATCCTTCCTCCTATAATTGAGTAGAAAAAGAGTGCAAATACTAAATGAAATTTAGTATAATCAATAAGTACACTATTAGAAAGGAGGTTTATTATAAATTTTTTAATTTTTAAATTTTAATTAAAGGAGGAGTAGTATGTCTAGTGACAAAGCTTCAAGTGTTGGATTTTTCGAGAAGCAATTTAAATTAAAGGAGCATGGAACAGATGTAAAAACAGAAGTCATAGCAGGGGTAACCACTTTCATGACTATGGCTTACATTTTAGCAGTTAACCCAGGTATGTTGTCAGAAACAGGTATGGACATAGGTGGGGTATTTACAGCTACAGCCCTATCATCTGCCATAGCATGTTTTATGATGGCATTATTAGCAAATTATCCTTTTGCATTGGCACCAGGCATGGGACTTAATGCATTCTTTACTTATTCAGTAGTCTTTGGTATGTCAAGATCATGGCAATTTGCCCTTACTGCAGTGTTTATTGAGGGGATTATATTTATCTTATTATCATTTTTCAATGTAAGAGAAGCAATTTTTAACTCAATTCCAATGAACCTAAAGAAGGCAGTATCTGTAGGTATAGGTTTGTTTATAGCATTAATCGGCTTTGTTAACGCTGGAATAGTCGTTACTGGTGATGGAACAATCCTTGGATTAGGAGATTTACTTTCAAATCAAGCCCTATTAGCATTGTTAGGCCTTATTATTACAGGTATACTATTAGCTAAAAAAGTAAAAGGTGCCTTATTTATAGGTATAATTGCAACTACATTAATTGGTATACCTTTAGGCGTAACTCAACTTCCAAGTGGTGGAATATTGTCTTTACCACCATCAGTGAAAGATGTAGCATTCAAGTTTGAGTGGAGTAACGTATTTACTTGGGATATGTTAATTGTAATGTTCTCCTTCCTATTTGTAGACGTATTTGATACTATAGGAACCTTAATAGGGGTAGCATCAAAGGCTGATATGTTAGATGAGGAAGGTAGATTACCAAAAGTAAAACAAGCACTGTTAGCTGACGCTATAGGTACAACAATAGGTGCTTGCTTAGGTACATCTACTGTAACTACTTATGTTGAATCTGCTTCAGGTGTAGCAGAAGGTGGAAGAACAGGACTTACTGCCTTTACAACAGCTATAATGTTTGTTCT
The DNA here is from genome assembly GCA_012728125.1 of Tissierellia bacterium. Lineage (GTDB taxonomy): Bacteria > Bacillota > Clostridia > Tissierellales > Tissierellaceae > JAAYFT01. The sequence goes on from JAAYFT010000019.1 coordinate 1,552, forward strand.
TGCCTTATTCTTAGCACCATTATTCCTTATGATTCCAGGAGCAGCAACTGCACCAGCACTTATTCTAGTTGGACTATTTATGATGAGTCCTATTAAGGAAATTGATTTAGATGATTTCACAGAAGCAATACCAGCATTTTTAACAATAGTTATGATGCCATTTGCTTACAGTATAGCTGAAGGTATAGTATTTGGTATGGTTTCTTATGCAGTATTAAAGACCTTAACTGGAAGACACAAAGAAG
>JAAYFT010000145.1 GCA_012728125.1 Tissierellia bacterium
ACAGAAAATAGAAAATATGTAAGTCCACTTGATCAAAAATAAGCTTACAAAATAACCATTATATTACTTATTACAGGATGCAGTAATAATGGCTTAGAAACTTTTATGATTAGCTAATTATAAAAAGCAGAAAATCCTTATTAAAAGGACTTTCTGCTTTTAAATTATACAGCTATCTTCTCTTCACTTTCGTAGGAAATACACTCTTTTTCTATTCCCTTGTTTAATAGAATATCATAGCTGTCTAATATCATATTTTTAGATCCGCACATGTATACATAGGAGCCCGTGACATCCATTTCCTTTAAAACATCGGTCACATATCCCTTCCTCAGGGAAGAAGACTTATCCCTTGAAAGCACTGGAATATATTTAAATTTACCATATAGTTTTTCTAAGGTTTTGAAGTATTCATCATATAATAGTTCATTTTCATATCTTTGGCCGTTTAACAATACAACTTCCTTTACATTAGGATAGTTTAATAATACATCCTTAGTTAGGCCAATAAAGGGGGTAATGCCTATTCCGTTGGCTATGAAAAGAATTCTTTCGGCAGCCTTATCAGGTACTAATTCATTACCCATAGGTCCTTCTAGATCTACCATGTCTCCAACTTTAAATTCATTAAATATTATATTTGTACCGTAACCCCTTTCTACTTTCTTAATTATAACGCTAAGCTTCCTACTATCTTCATTATAAGAAGATATGGAATAGGCCCTAAAGGCCCTAGGCTTATCCTGGATTTTTACTAAGATAAATTGTCCCGCCTTATAATCTACTATCTCTGGCTCTACAAAGGTAAAGGTGAATTCTTTAATATCCTTAGCCAGGTCTTTAATATCTGTAATTTTAGCCTTTATTTTTTGACGATTTTTATATCCATCAAGATTAGTTAGCTCTTTAAGTTTTAGGGCTTCCTCTTCAGTTGCTATAGATAGAATATTAGCAGGGCAGTTTTCAACACAGGTAGCACACCTTATGCAATTTGGGTTTTCAAACTGGTTGTTAGCAGAAAACTCAAGATAAGGAGTTAACTGAAATGGACAAACCCTTGCACACTTACCGCAGCTATGACACATTTCCTTACTAGCTATAGTAATCTTCCTATCGGTTTTTTTGTTGATTCCAATTAGTTTTCCAAGCTTATAGGATAGTTTTTGTATAGAGCCCATTGGACAGAACTGACACCAGGTCCTTGAATTGGAAACTACTGACAACAAACCACCAGCAATTACAACCATTAGGTAGGTAGTTACAAATACATAACCTAACCTATCTAGAAAATTATAAGTCCCCCAGAAGCTAAAGGCCCTTATTAATTTTCTAGAAAAATTAAACATGAAGAATAGGAAAAACCCAAAGACGAAAGCTTTAGATTTTAAGAAATCTGGTATTTTCTTATTTCTACTAATGGGTAAATACAGCCTATCAAATAGGCTGCCATGGGGACAAAAATTGCCACACCAATATCTGCCGGTGAAGAAAGCAGTAGTAGTTAAGCCTGCCATTATAAATAGGACTAATAGGCCTAATTTTGGCTCCCACAAACCACCTATAGCTACTAATAAGGTTATAAACCAAGCGTATTTCCTGATGAAGGTAAAAGTACGATTAGTTTTGATGAAATAATGCTCCAAAGCCAAACCCTCCCATAATTATATATACCCCTTGGGGGTATATATAATATATAATAGAATTATATTTTTGTAAAGAGGGTTTTATAAAATTATTCAAATGATTTTAAATAGTCTCCATAACCTTCTTTTTCCAAATCTTCCTTCCTAATAAATCTCAATGCAGCTCCGTTTATACAATATCTTAATCCGCCCATATCCCTTGGTCCATCTGAAAAAACATGGCCTAAATGGGAGTCTCCATACTTACTCCTGACTTCGGTCCTTATCATTCTGTAACTAGTATCTATTTTTTCCACTATATGGTCATCTACCAATGGCTTTGTAAAACTAGGCCAACCACAGCCAGCATCGAATTTATCCTTAGAACTAAATAAGGGCTCGCCTGTTACTATATCTACATAGATCCCCTCTTGAAAATTGTCATTTAGGTCTGATGTAAAGGGCCTTTCAGTAGCATTTCTTTGAGTAACATCATATTCCAGTTCGCTTAGTTTTTTCCTAATTTCATCATCACTTGGTCTTATATATTTTTTGTTCAATATAATCACACTCCTTTACAGTATCTTACCCAAAATTTATATAAAAAAATTTTTCAAATTTTCCTTGACATTTTAAGAAATATACTTTAATATAGTATCATATTAACGCGATACCATAATAAAGTATATAAAACAAAGAAGGTCTGCATATATTTTAATCTAGGTCAAGGCCTTCTTCAACTATAATTGGAGGGATGAAGATGAAAAGATTAAACCTACTAGTGATTTTAATAATGATAATAGGTGTATTAGGAGCTGGATGTAGCAAAAAACAGGAGGGAGTAGACGCCTGGAGCCAAATAGAATCTAGGGGAACAATAATTATAGGCCTAGACGATACCTTTGTCCCAATGGGCTTCAAGGACTCTAATGGAAATCTTACTGGATTTGATGTAGATTTAGCTAGAGAAGCTATCAAGAGATTAGGTTTAGAGGCAAAGTTTCAACCAATAGACTGGAACCTGAAGGAGCAGGAGCTTAATTCAGGCAATATTGATTTAATCTGGAATGGCTATACCATTAC
>JAAYFT010000146.1 GCA_012728125.1 Tissierellia bacterium
TATCTATAAATAACACCACTATTACTACTAATGGTAAATACGAGAAAAATTTATATATTTGAGAATATGAAGTATCAACATTTATGCCATTTTTAAAATAATTGAATATATCTTTACCTTCGTCCTTTAGAAGTAGCAATTTTAGCTCCTTTATCTGCATAGGGTCTCCATCTTACACTTCCTATAGATACCTTACCAATATTTGCTGGCTTTTCCATATACCTAATATTTGATTCCTCTAGGAATCTTTCATACTCCCTTAAGTCATCATAGGATTTATTTGCTACATAATCTACGTTATAAACATATTTACTCCTTTCGCATTCTTCAAAATAATAAAATATTTTCCCTACTTTAACTAGCCTATATCCTTCTCTAGACATTTTGTTCAACCATGCTGTTAAAGCCTGTATAGGACTTAGAAATAATTTAAATTTTCTTATCATGATTTTCGCCCCTTTCCTCTAAGATCTCAACACCAATTTCATAAATCTCTTTTAGTCTTCGTAGTTCCTCTTTTACTCGTATCTTCCCTTCATCAGTAATTACATAATCCTTTTTCCTTTCCTCAGGGTCAACTTCACAAGGCTTTATCCATCCTTTTTTGTGTAAATTATTTATCGCCCCATAAAGGGTTCCTGGCCCAAAAACAACCCTTCCCTTAGTCTTTTCTTCTACAAATTGCATAACTCCATAGCCATGGTTAGGCTTAAACATAGCCAACAATATTAAATATGCAGTTTCTGTTAATGGTTCATATTTTTTATCCATCTTCTTTCTCCTATTTCTTTTTTTATATTATATCTTAATTATATCGTGTCACGTAGTACGTGTCAAGTAGTAATTAGGTACAAAAAAAGTTATTTCTGTGTAGAAATAACTTTTTTAATTATGTACTCCTTACCATCTTCTTCTCCTAGTATAGCCATGCTTGGCACTCATATAGATTAGTATTAGAATTGCTGTAGGTATGTTATATATAGTAAAAGTAGCAAAGCCCACTGCCAAGGTTTGTCCAAAGCTTTCCATAGACTCAACCCTAAAAGCTGAAATTATGGAATTTATAAAGGATATTCCTGGCAGAATCAATCCCGTTATTTTTTTCTTTCCCTTTGCCAAGTATGCTTGTAAAAAAAGAGCTCCTATTATGGCAGCTGCAACAACTAATGGATTCTCCAACATTGATTTCCCCCTTATCTTAAGCTAGTCTATTTTTTCTATTATCTACTATATTATCACAGTATAATTTTATTGACAATTCAAATCTAAATCTCAGTATTGCTAATAAAAAAGGCAGATAATACTATCTGCCTTATATGGTCCATTCTCCATGGACTATGGCTACTAAATACCACTCACCGTCTTCTTGTTCAAATATTAGTTTTAAGCTTCTCCAATCCATTCCTTCATATTTAGGATCAAGTCCCTTAAAATGAAGCTCTATAAAATGACTATCTGGATAAACTTCCTTAGAATTATCTATGGCATTTCCATAACTCACAGCCACATTATTACCTATGACTTGAGGATTAGCGAAGTCTGCATCATAGATAAATCTTTCATAATACTCATTGAAATTTAGTTCAATGGGGTCTCCTGTACCATCATAATGGCCCCATAAATATACTTGTTCATCATCTACAAGGCCTTTCACTTCTTCTACAGTAAATACTTTGCTTGTTTCAGTATCAATATAATCATAAGGACTAAATCTTAGCCCTTTACTTGGATGTACAAAGGTGGACAACTTATTAAAATCCTTATCCTTAATGGAATTTATAATCTCTACCACCCTAAACAATAAATTATCTGTTCTTCCTTGATGGGAACCATCTAGTTGGGATTTAAGGTCATCTATCTCCTCTTCTAACTCAGCAATCCTTTTATCCTTTGCCTCTAGTCTGCCTTGAATATCCCCATTTGTCCCATTATTAGGTCCACATCCAGATAGTACAATCCCAAAAACTAGTATTAAAGACATTATTAGTATTAATTTCCTTTTCATATTACCCTAACCTCTCAAACTTTATTATATTTTCATACTTATAGTATATGCAAAAAAGAATTCTATATCCTATTATTAATGTTTAATTAAGCCCTTATTATAGGCATCTTCTATCATGTGTTCTACAAAGTTCCATAATTCATTTGAGGCCTCTTTGAGAGGTGCAATTCTTTTATATATATCTTCCTTAGCTACATTGAATTTTTGCCAAGTTCCACCATTGTTATAATAGTTATTTAACATAGGTTGAAGCCTATCCATTGAAGCTGCAAATAATGCTTCTGGAGTTTTCTGTTCTTCAAACTCATCCCAAAGGGCTCTTAATTCTTTCCCCTTGTCTTGGTCAAGCATACCAAAGATTTTGTCAGCAGCTATTAGTTCTCTCTCTCTTTTACTTTCATTGCCTTTCTTGTCATAACAGAAAGTATCCCCTGCATAAATTTCAACAAGATCATGAACTAATAACATCTTTATCACTTTACATAGGTCTATTTTTTCATTGGAATACTCCCCCAAAACCATGGCCATAACTGCTATATGCCATGAATGTTGGGCATCATCTTCTCTTTGGTCTTTTCCTATTAAGCTGGTTTGCCTAATAATTGATTTCATCTTATCTAATTCTACTATAAACTCTATATCCTTCAATAATCGCTCCTTGAACAAATAAATCATCTCCCAATTAATCTATTACTATATTGTTTCTTCCTGTTTCCTTAGCATTATACAATCTTTTATCGGCTAATTCTACTATAGATTGTACTGTCATTTCATCATCATTTAATTCCATAGCATGGGCTATACCACAGCTAAAGGTAATATTAAGTTTTTCGTCTCCATATTTAAAACTATAATTATTAATGCTTTCCAAGATTCTTTCCAATGTCTTTGAGGCAGTTACCTTGTCGCAATTATGGAATAGGATTATAAATTCCTCTCCCCCATATCTGCCCATGGTATCGTAGGCCCTAATATTACATGCCACCATTTCTGCAAACTCTTTAAGTACAAAATCTCCTACTTGGTGTCCATAAGTATCATTGATCTTCTTAAAATGATCAAGGTCTAGAATGGCTAAAGAAAAGTTGCTTCTCTCCCTCTTATACAACTCTATGTTTTGGGATAACCGCTCAAATACATATCCCCTGTTATAAACATTAGTCAAGGGGTCCCTTATTGAGGTCTGCTTCAATTTCTCCTCTAAGTATTTTCTCGTAGTAATATCCTGTTTTATACCTAGGAAATTAGTAATCTTACCTTCATTATCTATTATAGGACTAATCCTTGCTTCTTCATAATAGATGCTCTCATCTTTTCTTTTGTTGATCAATTCCCCTTCCCAAGGTTTTCCTCTTGTAATAGTATCCCACAATTCTTCAAATACTTCATCTGGGGTCAATCCACTCTTAAGTATTCTTGGATTCTTACCTTTCACCTCTTGAAAAGTATAGCCTGTAGTCTTTTCAAAGGCTGGGTTTACATATTGTATATTGCCATCTACATCTGTAATTAAGATGGATACTGCTGTTTGCTCAATTGCAATCTTTATTATATTATCTAAACTCCCATTGAGGTCATCTTTAGTATTGTGTTCGTCGATTAAATAATCTTTATTCATTTTATCCCTTCTCACAATAAATTTGTCTAATTCTGTCTAACATATTCTAATTATATACTATTTACTTACCCATTTACAAATAAAAAGCCCTAAATAAGTTTAGAGCTTTTGTAATCTTATACGGATTTTAATAATTCTTTTACATAGGTTGGTAGCATGAAGGCACCTTTATGAATTTCTGAATTATAGTATTTTGTATAAAGTCCAAGTTTTTCCCATTCTTCTTTTTTATGGTCCTTAATGGGATGGAATTTCTTTGAGGCAAATCCAAATAGCCAATGTCCCGATGAATAAGTTGGCATATGAAATTGATAAACTTCACAAATTTCAAATATCTTCTTTAATTTGCCATGGGCCTTCAACATTTCTGTCCTATATTCTTCAAAGTATGGACTTTCGTGTTGGTTTATTAATATACCATTTTCATTTAAAGCTTTATAACAGTTTTTATAAAAGTCAGTAGTAAATAGCCCTTCTCCAGGACCAATTGGATCAGTTGAATCTACTATTATTAAATCATAAAAATTTTCTTTATCCTTAACAAAGTTTACTCCATCCTCAAAGAAAAGGCTTACCCTTTCATCATCTAGTTTTGAAGATGTTAAGGGCAAGTATTTTTGACATAGCCTAACTACCCTTTCGTCTATTTCTACCATATGGATTAGTTCTATACCCTTATATCTAGTTAGTTCTCTTACAGTACCCCCATCTCCTCCACCAATGACTAATACCTTTTTTATTTGGGGATTTACTGCCATAGGCACATGTACTATCATATCATGATAAATGAATTCATCCTTTTCATTTACCATAATAGCCCCATCTAGGGTAAAAAATATTCCAAAATCATAGGATTCAAAAAAGTCAATTTTCTGAAAGGAAGTCATTTCCGAATATATGTGTTTTTTTACCTTAATAGATAGGTTGCAAGTATCAGTATTTTTTTCATTAAACCATAGTTCCATCTAGCCACCACCTGCGCCTTCCGTAGTTTTTTGGAAATTACGTCCATAATATATTTCATGCATTTCCTTATATAGTTTATCTAATATTGTCTTTCTTTCTTCTTCACTTAAGTCTTCAGCCCTCATTTCAAATAGATAATTATTTAAGTCTAATTCTTTCAATATCATCTTTGTATGGAAAATGTTTTCTTGATATACATTAACATCGATACTATTATACAAGCTTAGATTCTTGGGTGAAATGAAATCTTGAATAGAGTTGATTTTATGATCTTTAAAATACTTGTTTCCATCTATATCTCTGGTAAATCCTCTAATTCTATAATCACAAATTATAATATCGGAGTCGAAGTTTTCAATTAAATTATTAAGAGCTTTTAGGGGAGATATTTCTCCACAGGTAGATACATCTATATCTACCCTGAATGTCATTATTCCTCTATCGGGATGAGCTTCAGGATAGGTATGAACCGTTATATGACTTTTATCCAAATGACCTACTATATGATTTGGTGTTGGAATTGTTTCTCCTATATTCCCTAAGTTACAGGATGGGTCTACGCATACTACTGGAACTGCTTCTTCAGATATAAGTAGGGTAACGCTTGCACCCTGTGGTTCATAATCTTGCTTAGCAATGTTCAATACATTGGCACCTATTATATTAGTAATCTCTACTAATATTTCAGTTAGTCTAGTTGAATTATATTGTTCATCAATATATTCAATATAGCCTTTTTTATCCTCTGGCGTCACTGCATAACATACATCATAGATATTAAAACTAAGCGTTTTTGTCAGATTATTAAACCCATATAACTTTATTTTTTCCATTTTCTACCTCTCTTCTTTTATATATTTTGTCCTATTTATTTTACTTTATCTAACCCATAATGTCCAGACTTTTTAGATATCTCCATTACTTATACTCATAATACTACAAAGTTTAATAAAAAACTACAAGCTTAAAGTAAATTATTGTAAACATATATTATTTTGGTTCTATTTTGAAAATAATGGAACTGGCCATAAGAATATTTCATCTCCCAGTTTAAAAAACTATACATTAATGATATATTAATTTATTCCTTTGGAGGTTCCTATGAAAAATTTTAAATATAATCTCTTACCTGTGATTTTAGCTGTTTTTTTATCTACTAAATCCTACGGAGCAAGTGAACTACCACATAATAAAAGCTTAAATAAGAAAGATGATGAATTAGAGCTTATTATAAACAAGATAAACGACAGGTATGATATGCCAGAAGTATCAGGCCAGGTATATAATATGCCCTGGAGAAATGATAAGGATTTTTTAAAAGCTAAGGAGAAATATAATACCCATACCTTAATTGCTGGATTTTGTGCAGTTCTTAAGGACCCTTTGCCCGGAGAAGAATATAATGTTAATCTAGCTAGCAAAAAGATTAAAGGCTATGTAATTAAACCTTCAAAAATTTTTTCTCAAAACTCCTCTATAGGACCCTACACTAAGCTTCGAGGATTTAAAGAAGGTGCATCCTATATTGGAGATAATATTATAATGACAGAAGGTGGCGGTGTCTGTAAAATTGCCACAACCTTATATAATTTAGCTGCACTATCTAATCTGGAAATCGTTGAAAGACATAACCACTCCATGCCTGTTAACTATGTACCTTATGGCCAAGATGCTACCGTTGCATATGGGGTAAAGGATTTAAGATTTAAAAATACTACAGACAGTCCAATATTAATATGGTCAGAAATGATTGGCAATAGATTATACATGGGATTTTATGGCACAGAGAAACCACCTAAAGTAGTATGGAACCATGAAATCAGCAACACAGTTGAGCCTTCTATTAAATATATTAAGAATGAAGACTTAGAGCCTGGTGAATTCCGTACCATATTGGAAGGCATGAAGGGTGCAACTGTCAAGTCTACAGTTACTATAACCTTTAGGGACGGCCATTATATTATTAAAAATATGGGCACCAGCTATTATAGGCCATTACCTAAGGTAATTGAAGTTAACTAACTTATATACCTATATTTTGGGAAGGAGTGAGATAGTGAAAAAAGATAATAGAAGTTTAGACCCTAACCCACGTTATAAAAACAAAGTAGGTAGCTATAAAAACCACAAAGACCCTAATTTTGGAAATTCTCCAACTGATATATATTATAAGATCGAAAGAAAAATACCCGGATCTAACGTATCGATCCCTACCTACGATGCAGTAGTAGAAGCTAAAAAATGGGTAGACGATATAAATAGGAAATAAGCTTTATGATATTATAGTTTCAAAGATACTTCCAAGTAGACTATCTAACTAAAATTTGATTATCTATATTGGAAGTATTTTTTTTGTAAATTTTTTCCTTGACTATGAACATTAGTTCTGATATTATTGAATTAAACAAACGTTCTTTTGTCGGAGGTGTTTTTGTGAGCAACAGAATAATATTTCATATAGATGTGAACTCCGCCTATCTTTCCTGGGAGGCAGTCTACAGGCTACAACATGGGGCAAAAATAGATCTAAGAGAGATTCCATCTATAGTTGGAGGTGATAGCAAAAAGAGGCATGGTATTGTCTTGGCAAAATCAATACCGGCTAAAAAATATAATATATTAACTGGGGAAACTGTTTATTCAGCCTTACAAAAATGTCCCAATTTAGTAATAGTACCTCCCAACTTTGAAAGGTATTTAATTGCTAGCAATGCTTTAATAGAACTATTAAGAGAGTATTCTTCAAAAATACAAAGATACTCTATTGATGAAGCCTTTTTAGATTATACTGATGGAGATAAGCCCTGGCAAGAGGCAGCCTATGAAATAAAGGAAAGGGTAAAAAATGAGCTCGGATTCACAGTAAATATAGGAATTGGCCCTAATAAATTACTGGCTAAGATGGCCTCAGATTTTAAAAAGCCCGATATGATACATACCCTATTTAAAGATGAAATAAAGGATAAGATGTGGCCCCTGCCAGTAGAAGAACTTTTTATGGTAGGGTCTAGAACTAAGGTAAAACTAAATAAAAGGGGGATTTTTACCATTGGTGACCTAGCTAATCTGGATAGGGATTATATATATTCATGGTTAAAAAAACCAGGCCTCCTTATATGGGAATATGCCAATGGCATAGATAATTCAAAGGTAAGAAGTAAACCCCTACCTGTAAAATCCGTAGGCAATTCTACCACTACTTCCTTTGATGTAGATAATAGAAAAGAAGCCCATATGATTTTATTGGCCCTATCAGAAAAAGTCAGTATGAGGATGAGATCCATTGACCAATACGCCTATGTAGTATCTGTAGGGATTAAGAACACCGATTTTATCTCCTATTCTAAACAGATGAAATTAGATGTGCCTACAGATTGTACTAATACCATATATGAAACTGCTAAAAAACTGTTTGATGAATTGTGGCAGGGGGAGCCCTTAAGGCAATTATCTGTCTCCCTATCAGACTTATTGGATAATAATTTTTATCAACTATCCTTTTTTGAAAAGGATAATAGAAAGGAAAAACTATTTGATAAGACCGTAGACAAAATTAGAAACAAATTTGGCCAAGAATCTGTTTTTCGTTCTTGCTTTCTTCATTCTGGCATTAATCCTCTCATAGGTGGAGTAATTATGGAAGAAGAATACCCTATGATGTCCAGTAAAATTTAGTGAGGTGGTTTAAGTTGAAGGTACTGATGAAACCTATAGAAATGATTGCTTGGTTCACTAAAGATGGATATCCTATTCCCCTGAGATACAGGCTTGCAGATGA
>JAAYFT010000147.1 GCA_012728125.1 Tissierellia bacterium
GCATCTATTATAGGTGCAATTGTATTTTTGTTTGTAAAATCAACAACTTTACCGTAGGTAGCTATAAGTCCCTTGGTGTCATCATCAAGTTCTTCAGTTTTTCTCAATTTCACTGATTTTACCAACATAAACATCAAAAGCCGATCAATAAGATTCATTTTTTTATAGTTAAGGCCTCCTCTTAACAGAAAGACCTGAACCTTATCCTTCATTTCCTCTGTAAGGTTTCGCGCTTTAATCTCTTCTATTGCCTCATCCTTTTTTAGAGTAGCACCTACTGCAACTACAATCAGTTTTTTATCACAAATCTTAAAATAATTCTTTTTTATAAAAGAAAATCCTAGTATACCTCCAGCATACAGTCCTCCACAATATACTATGGCATCATATTCTTGTAATTTGCCTACAGCTATTTCATTAGCTTTAAAAATATCTGCCCCTGTGTCCTCAGCAATCCATTTTGCATATTTTTCCGTGCTACCATATTTAGATTTGTATACAACGGCTACCTTTTTCATTATCCACCTCTTAAAATAGTTTTTATTCTACATAAAACTACTGGTCTGCATTTGAGTTATTAGATAATTAACATATTGTTTAAATTCCCAACTTACCAACTATAATATAGGGTACCTTCAATTGAATATAGAATCCAATCTCCCTCTTCATTCTGCCTGAAAATATTCTTTCTTCTAAATCCAGCGGTATTTCCTTCAGCATCCTTACCACCACTCTCTATAACAACTAGTTCTACTATGTCTAAAGATGAATATTCCTCACTGTATATACTTTCTCTGAGATAAGCTTTTTCAATAGAAACTCCTTCGTCATATATGGTGGGTATGTTAACTCTTTCTCTAAATAAGATATTCCCTTCGTCATCTCTAACTTCTATTGGCATTTTGGTTTCTTCATCAATAGCTAATTTAACTATACTTTCATACATAGTACTATGCATATACTGTTCATCCATAAAACTAAAGTCATAGGCTTCAAAAAACTCTTCACTTGAAGAAATTTTTATATCAGGTTTTACTGTTTTATCATTTCCTTTCATATCATTAACTGGCTTCCATGCTCGCTTCATAATAAGTTCAGCTTCAGATTTACTAAACTCAGCTTCCATAACCTTAATAGGTTTAATTTCATTGCTACACCCAACCAATCCTATTATTACAATGAAAAATAAACATAACAACTTTTTGATAGTAATCACTCCTTATCCGTCCCAGCTAAAACCCAAGGTAATTTAATTCCCCATATCTCTATTAATAAATAGGGCTCCTCCATTTTAGGGCTTGGACAAGGACTGTTTGACTCCGAACCTTTGAAGATCCTTAGCTCAAGCCCCTCTATATTTAATATTAGCTCATCCTTCTCCATAGTACCTTTAACTGGATAATAAGATATATAGGCCATAGTCTTATTCAGTTCATCATACTCCAGTGGTATTATTTCTAATGGAAACTCTAAGTTTAAGCCAAGTTCTTCTAAAAGTCTTGATGTTTCAATTTACTTAGTTTTGAAAGTCATATAATAGTTTCTACAATAAGCACAATCACATTGACTTTCATATTTTTCCCTATATTCTTTAGTAGAGTCATAATCAAAGCTTATTTCTAATCTATGCATCTATTACTCTCCTCTGACTTAAATAGTTAATATATAGATCTACTGATATACTAGATGGTAGAATAAAAGCTTGGTATATTAATATTATGCCAAGCTTTTATAGTAGTTTTATTGATTTACGTAATAAATATATATAAATTAATAACTCAACTTTCGCAGTAGAAAAATAGCTTCCTATTCTTGATAAATGCAGGAAGATGAGATATAAATTGTTCCATTAATTCATCTACTTTTTCTTCTGCTAAGTAGAGTTTGTCTTTTAATAATATTTTTAAAGCATTCAGTATTAAACCTAATGCTGTTAAAAAACTAATATCTTCTAAATCATCACAGATTAAATGAAATAGTTCACCCATAGTCTTGGGATCCTTTTGGTTACGTTGCTCTAATGCTAAATATATATACCTCATAAATACTATAGTGGTATGTGCTACCATTGAATCGTAATTTTGACATTGAAACTCTTTGGCTAAACTTAAATATGATTTGCTCATTTTGAAGAATACTTCTATATTCCAACGTTTACCATATATACGAACTATTTCTTCATCGCTCAATGATAAATCTGTGGTTAATAGTGTTACCCATTCATGATTGCAGTTTTCTGCATGAAGGAAAACTAGTTTTACTGGAATCTCACCGTAGGTTTGATGGACCATAACTACTTTTACTGATGCAATTACATCATTCTTTCTAAAGGTCTTAGCCTTCTTAATTGTACTGTATAATTTTTTTAAGTTCATAATTTTATCGTTATACCTATAATAGATTCTATCCATTGGTTTTGCCATAGATATAACATGTAGACCCATTTTTCTAATTCTTGATATTACCACTGGATAGCTAAACCAACTATCAAACAAAACATATTTTGCAGGTATTAGATATTTCTTGGCTCTACTTAATAATTCAATCATTGCATCATTAGTATTCTGCATTGCTGCTATACGACGTTTAAAGCCATTAGTTCTTTTATCTATTGTTGGATTTGCTTCACTATATCGAGTTTTTTGATTTGGTGAACTTAATAAATTAAAGGCTACAGGAATAAAAGTATTACCATCAGACCATCCCAAGGTGAGTAAGCGAAAACCTTTTTTGTATCTTCCATCTGTATGGTCTCTAACTTTAGATAACAACTCTACCTTTTTACTTCTATTGCGAGAATAGTAGGTATCATCAACAATCAAGACATCAATTCTCTCTTTAGAAGTTAAAGGATAAAGAGTATTAATAATGACACTGGAAGAAAAAAGCATTAGGAATTTTTCCCAGTTAAAATATACAGATTTTAAGAATCTATAGATTACATCCTTAGAAAAAGGTAGAAAATTATGTTTAGATTCAAGCATTCTATAAAGGTTTTTGCCTTTAAAAACTAGTAAAAACATATATTTAATGATATTAATACATGAAAAACCTTTAGATTTATTAAAGTTTGATTGTTTTAATAATGATGAAACCTTGTACTTTTTAAAAAAGTTATCAATATTAGCAATAAGAGTCTTTTCTGAATAATAATTTTCTGGTATAATATTCATCACAAGAACATCCCTTTCTTAATTGGTATTTGTGTTTATAGTGAATATATTATACCAAAGATTGGGATGTTCTTGTTATTTTAATTCAAAATAATGTTGAAATCCCAACATTTATAAAGCACTTTTAATGTGCGAAAGTTGAGTTA
>JAAYFT010000148.1 GCA_012728125.1 Tissierellia bacterium
CCTGCGAAATCCATTCTATGAGTATGGAGTTTATCACCTGGCCTTGGATGGAGCTATTCTTTGAAGAAGACGTGGATAAATATAAGTTTAGCCACTTGGCTGGGGCAGTAAACTTTATACCCTATGGGGTTGTAGTTGATGAGTTTCAACATTTTGTATATGAGAACCCAGATGCGACTCCTGAAGATAGGAAAAACAAATGGAGATATCTAGAAAAACAATATCTACCCTTTAGGGACTATGAAGATAATGAATTCTTAGATAAGGGAACATACTGGTACAGGCAAGGCCATATATTCAGCAGTCCATTTTACTATATTGATTATACCTTAGCCCAAGTATGTGCCTTCCAGTTCTGGATTAAGTCCATGGATGATAGGGAAATGGCCTGGAATGATTATGTTAGACTTTGCAAGGCTGGAGGAAGCATGCCCTTCCTTCAATTAGTAAGCCTTGCAGGATTAGAAAATCCTTTCAAGGATGGAGTAATTAAAAAGCTAGTAGGGCCTATTAAAGATTGGTTAGACAATGTAGATGATAAGAAGATGTAAGATGATTAGCTTCCTTTTGGAAGCTAATTATTTTTGTTAAAGTATAGTAAACTTATAGCCGATATATTCAGTAGAAGATTGATGAGGGGGTAAATATAATGGTCGAAGCGATAGGCAATAACACCATGCTGAACTCAACTACTAATGCCAAGGTTGTAAATACTCAAAGTACTGGATTACCTGTTAGAGGAGAACAAAAATTGCCTAATCAGAAAAGAACAGGAGAAGAAAAGAGAGTATACGAGGAAAAGAGAATTACTGAGGAAGAAGCTATTAGGCTAATTGAAAAGGCTAATAAGGACTTTATTGTATATGACAGAAGATTTGAATTTTCCATACACGAAACTACTAAACAAATTATGGTTAAGATAATAGATGTGAATACTGATGAAGTAATAAGGGAACTTCCCCCAGAAAAAATACTCGATATAGTTGCTGCAATATGGGAGGTAGCAGGAATTATAGTAGATAGAAAAATTTAGGTGGTGATCAGATGAGCACTTTAAGAATATCTGGCTTAGCATCAGGTATGGACACGGACTTAATGGTTGAATCTCTCATGAAGGTGGAGAGATTAAAGGTAGATAGATTTGAACAGAACAAGCAAATAGCTCTTTGGAGACAAGAGGCATATAACAATATGAATAAGTTATTTGCCAACTTTATATTGAATACTAGAAAAAATATGGGATTAACTAGGACAACCAGTACGGGGATAGCATTAAGCAATTCATATACAAGTATAGATTATTTAAGGAGAGCAACTTCATCTAATGAAAATGTTGCAACGGTATCTAGTACTAGTCAAACCGTAAATGGTAGTTTTAGTATAAAGGTTGAAAAATTGGCTACATCTGAGTCAATAACAAGTGCGCAGTTATCTGATGGGGATGTTGTAGATGGAATGAAGTTTATGATAAAAGGTGAAGCCGATGGAGAATTTAAAACGATCACTGTAAAAGGCTCAACAATGAGCGATGTAGTCAATGCTATTAATGCAAGTAAGGATGAATCAAAAGTTGTAGCTTTCTATGATAGTGTAAATCATAGGTTGTTTTTACAATCAACAGTAACTGGAGCTAACTCTGAAATTCAATTATTAAGGGTTGATGGAGCTGAGGGTGAATCGGGTAATGCTTTTTTGGAAAATTTAAGTGGAGAGGGATTTAACAAGACAAATGGGCAAAATGCTGAAATTAATTATAACGGGGTAAAATTGACCTATTCATCCAACAATATCAACTTCAATGGTCTAAATATTGAACTAAAATCAGAAGGCAATACCACCCTTAATGTATCTACTAATATAGATGGCATAATGGAAAAAATAGAGCAATTTATCAATGATTATAACGAACTAATTGATAAAGCTTCAAAGGCTGTAAACGAAAAAAGATACCCAAGCTATCATCCTCTATCCCAAGAGGAAAAGAAGGCAATGCATGAAGATGATGTAAAGCTTTGGGAAGAAAAAGCAAGGTCAGGGATGTTAAGTAGGGATGAACTCATAACCCGAACCCTACTAGCCATTAGGACAGACCTATATAGAAATGTTGGAGGAGTAAGCGGCAGCTTTAAAAATCTAATTGAAATAGGCATTACTACAGAATCCTATACTAGGGGTACAACAGGCGGTAAGCTTCAAATCGATAAGGAAAAACTTAGGGCAGCCATAGAGAAAGATCCAGAAGGAGTAATGGAACTCTTATTTAAGGAACCTGAAAAACTGGACAGGGCAGATTTTCCAGATACAG
>JAAYFT010000149.1 GCA_012728125.1 Tissierellia bacterium
TACTTCTAACTTTTTTAGAAAATTCGCAACCTATCCTAATTGTATAATACAAAATTCAATTAACACTTGTCCTCTATCTTTCATATTATATAGTGAGGCCACATCTATTAGCTAAATGGAAGGGAGGTTTTATAGTGAGTGACTTTGTAGGAGGAGAAAGAGGTAGAAGAGAAGAGATTGTGATATTGATGATTCCCTATTATTCTTCTTTTTATTATTGATAATCCTTTTCTCTAATAATTTTCATAGATAATAATACAAAAAGAATCGGGAGTTCCCGATTCTTTTTGTATTATTATCATTAACTCTAATGTAAACAAGCTTATTCTAAATCCATAGGTTTTTTAATAGAATCTTTTGCTATCTATATATTCTTGAACAATTCTTAAAGCCTCTCCAAATCTTTGGAAATGAACTATTTCTCTTTCCCTCAAAAACCTTAATGTATCCGTTACTCCTGGGTCATCGCTTATGCGAATTAGCCATTCGTATGTCGCCCTTGCCTTTTCCTCTGCTGCCATATCTTCATGTAAATCTGCTATTGGATCATCCTTGGAGTTTATATATGCTGCCTTCCATGCTTCACCTGCTGCATTATGGGGGAATGGACTTTTACCATGATTTACGTAATGGGCTTCAAATGGAGTCCCCTTTATTTGCTCAGGTGTGGCATCTTTTACTAATTTCCATACTAGGGTTCCAATGATCTCCCAGTGGGCCAGTTCTTCAGTGCCTATATCTGTTAATATAGCCTTACCCTCATTAGTTGGCATTGTCCATCTCTGAGTTAAATATCTTATGCCTGCTGATAGTTCTCCATCAGCCCCACCAAATTGTTCAATTATCATTGCAGCCAAGGCAGGATTAGTTGTATATACTCTTACTGGATATTGTAATTTCTTTTCATAGAACCACATATTGCTCCCCCTTTAATAATTTGTAAAATCTACTTCCCATGGCCAAGGTCCATCAATATAAGCCCATGGAAACTTACTCATATCCCTATTTGTTAGAGGACTATATCTAGCTTGATACATATTTTTTAATTCATGATATCTTTGAGAGGCATTGTTGTGTAACCTTAGTGCTCTTTCATCGTCGGGATGGGTATCCAGATATAAGCTGGTTTCATCTAAAACAAAAGATACTTCCATTATCTCTAATAATAGTTCCATTTGTGCCCTATCCATTATATCCACATCTCCTTTCCCAATCGCTCACCCCAGTGGTAAACTTAGGATTTACCAATTCTGGAAATAAGGTGCCATTCTTTAAAGCTTCTCTAGGACTAAATACTTCCTTCATAACTTGCATAGGAATACATGCCCTAGCTAAAGCGCCTGGACAACATGGTCTGTTATCGTTATTATAATCTCTATCCATTTATTCTCTCCTCCCGCTTAATCTCTTCATTACATATTACGCAAAAAATAATAATTGGTTACAAACAAAACAATCCTGTATAAATTTCCAGGGAAATACCTTTTTTGACATTAAATTTTAAAATAAAAATACTTCTATTAAAAGTTTTTTCAAAACCCCTTGAAAAGTCTTTTATTTTAGTAATAAAAAAGCTTCAATCGAACCCATTTTTGACACTCATCATATCAAATCCTGTATTGGAGTAAATAAATGTAGAACTTTCCTATCCCAAATGAAAGTATTTTTTAATTGATAATTATGGAAACATTGGAAATGCAAATCTAAGCTGCATAATATTGCATGATTATTAATTATTTTTATACACATAATACTACTACACCAAAGTTTTACAAAATTATTTATGAAAGGAGATAATTAGATGGCAAATAACAATACTGGAAGCAACAGAATTCTTGTTCCTGAAGCTCGTCAAGCTCTAAACCAAATGAAATTAGAAATAGCTTCTGAATTAGGTATGGCAAACTATGATTCAATGGATAAAGGAAATCTACCATCAAGACAAAATGGTTATGTTGGTGGATATATGACTAAAAACTTAGTAAGAATGGCTCAACAAAACATGAGTGGAACAGTTAAATAGTTGATTCTCTACTAAAAAAGATAGGTTTTAATACCTATCTTTTTTAGATTTATTCCATTAAGATAATATCTAACTTATTATATATTTCATCAGTTATTCTATCTGTTAAGGGCAGGTTATTATCCTTGATAAATTTAATTAAGGCTGCTTTCATTACTTCGCCATATATTCCGTCTAAGCTGCCTTCATAATATCCTTTTTGTTGCAGCCTCTTTTGTACCTCTAATACGTCTGAACCCCTATCCCCAGGCTTCAATTCCCTAAACCCCTGTCCAAAGGGACCATATAGGCCGTTAACTATTGTCACTATTGTATTGTGGCCAACTAAAGAGTAAAGTTCTTCCACATCCCTATTTCTCATCCGAATACAGCCTGCAGATAAATTTCCACCTATGGAATCAGGCCTATTGGTTCCATGGATGCCATATTTGCCCCAGGGTACATTAAGGCCTAGCCATCTAGTGCCAAACCCCTCACCCCATTGAGCTTTTTCTATTATTTTAAAGGTACCTAAGGGGGTTGGAGAACTTGGTTTTCCTGTAGCTATTGGATAGGCTTTTATTACACTTTCATTCTCCCTATCTATTAACTTAAGCCGCTTGTTATGTACTTCTACAAGTATAGTGTAATTTCCAGACTTGTTCTTTAAATACACATCCTCTAAATCTATCCTATTCTTCATTGAGATCTTATAGATAAAATTACCTAGAATCAAAAAAATTGCTACTAAAAACAGTATTAAAATTGACATATAGAATTTCTTCCTCATCTAATCCCCCCTTGCATAATAATATGCTAATTTTTTTAAATCTTTACTTTAAATATATGTAATAATAGCCGTATTTTTTCTACTTATTGACTTTTGTTTAATTGGATATATAGTTTGAATAAAGTTACGCTAATTAAAACAAGCTTAAAGTAAGAAAGATTAGGGGATTTTAGGCAATATAAAAGACACAGAAGTACTTTCTGTGTCCTCAAAATTACAAACCCTTTTATTATCTATTGCTTTTATATTCATCGCTAAGACGTCTAGCCTCATCTAAAATTTCTTGACCATTAATACCTTTTTTACTGACAAAATCTACCCAGTTTTGATATAGGCCTGATAAGGCATCTTCAAATCTTTTTTGCTCTGTTTCTGATAACTGTATATATGTAGCACCATTAGCTAAGGCATTTTCTAAGGCACGCTTCCCTGCTTTGTCAAATTCAATTGCAGTAAGTTTTCTATATTTTTCAGCTAGACTTTCAAAAATTTCTTTATCTTGTGGAGACAATTTTTCCCAGGTGCTCTTGTTCATTACCACAAATAAATTAGCAATGGTAAAAGGCCCCCCAACATAAATATTAAATACATCTGATAAACCAAATGATTCAAGGACTGATAATGGACCAGTAGCCCCAACAATTGCTCTACTTCTTACAGCACTATATACATCATTAATTGGCATTAAGGTGGGAGAGCCGCCCCAGGCATTGACAGCATCATATGTTACACCTGTACCTACCCTCATTTTTAATCCATTTAAATCATCTATCGAGTGTATTTCTTTATCAACCATCATTAAGTACTCTGGGTCATTTTGGAAAAGCCATAAAACCTTTGTGTCCTCATATTCCTCTTGTATTTCAGGAAACTTATTATATAGTTCATTTAGTATTTCTGTTCCCATTTCTGCAGAGTCACATATAAAAGGTAGCTCTACTACACTACTAACAGGGAATTTCCAGGCAGTATAACCTTGTAAGGAAATAGTAATATCAGCAATCCCAGTAGCTGCCATATCATAAAGACCATCTGGTGCTGCCAAGGTAGAAAAGGGGCTTACATTAAATATAATTCTTCCTTCTGTCAATTTTTCAACTTCTTCCATAAAAGGTTCAATAATGTTAGTATGGAAAAAATGTTGCGGAGGCATAAAATGTGCTATTTTTAATGTTATAATCTCTTCACTTCCTTGCACATTCTCTTCATTGTCCATCTTAGAAGTGCATCCTGGTAATACAATTAATGAGAAAACAATTAAACTAACTAATACGGTTTTAAGCCATTTAATCTTGGCAATTTTCATTTTAATTCCCCCTTACTAGTTTAAGGGAATATAATGCCTCTATTTCTTTATCCCAAACTATTGGATTTTTTACTGATTCTTTTGACACTTCTATGGATTATCTTTTTTTGCATTTGATCACACAACTGGACTTGATTCTAGATATATCATGTTCAGTATTTAATCTTGTTCCCTTGATATAATGATAACAAAATTTTTGTCGAAAAGTAAAGATTATTTTAAGACTTTGGAGAATGTTTTGAGATTTTATCATATATTTGATGAAAAAAATTTTTATATTTATGAATATTAATTTTAGTTAATCTAAAATTTAAACAATCCCCTATGAGACTATTGGTCTATTAGGGGATTAAAATATGTAAATCATATAAGTCCTAATTCAAAAAATATAACAACAGATGGAGTAGTTGACCACCATCTTTATTGTTAAGCATCTATGCATGCTATAAGAGTTTATTTCCTTATATAATAATTCCATCACATTTATAAGTAAGCTACTAAATAACAAGCTTATTAGTCAGGATCATAGATTTGGAAAATACTGTAGATTGAAATGTTTTCTTTGCTAAGAAGTTTCACTACATTAGGAATATCTTGAGTTTTAACATTAAGTTCAACGCCATTATATTTTAAGACAATATCTTTATAATCCATCTTACCTTCTTGAAGTAATAAATCTACCACTTTGTTTTCAACTTTAGCAATATTCATACCTCCAAGCACAAAAAAGACTTTTCTTTTTTCATTTGAATAATCTTGAGGACTTAACTTGCTAATCAATAGAATATCATTCATTATTATTACTCCTTTTCATTTGATTAATTATTCTTTAGTAAGGATAATAATTCATTATTTCTATAATAATTACCCATTTTTTTAACAATATAACTAATATTTATAATTTTTTTTTACTAATAACAAACAATTGCTAGCTAACAAATTATTAAATACTTTTCTTTACTTATGTTATAATATATGTAGTTTAAACTTAGAAAGGTGATATAATGGAGAAATACCTAGATCCCTTAAGTAAGTCCATATTATTTAAGGATGTTCCAAAAGAAGAAATCCTTCCTCTTGTTTCAAATATAGCCTATAGCATTAAAAAGTTTAATAAAGATGATGTAATCGCCATAGAAGGGGATGATTGTAATAGTTTAAATATTATCCTGGCTGGAAACATAGAAATCCATAAGCCCTTCCCCTCTGGAAAAATAGTAACTATAAATTATTTTCAGGCAGGAAATGTTTTTGGAGAAGCCCTAGTTTTTTCATCTAGGCATAAGTATCCTGCCACTGTTATAGCCTCTTCAGACTGTGAAATAATGTATATCCACAAGGATGATATAATCGATCTTATGAGGTTAAATAATCAGGTATTAAATAATTTTGTAACTGTATTATCCAATAGGATTTTAATGTTAAACGAAAGGATAACCAACCTCTCCTATGATAGTATTAGGAAAAAGGTTGCTAACCTAATCCTATTAGAGTATAGTAAGCAAAAAAATAAGTATTTAGTTTTACCCTTCTGTAGAAAGAAGATGGCAGAACTTTTAAATATACCCCGTCCTTCCCTTTCAAGGGAACTTATGAAGATGAAAGAAGAAGGTATGATTGATTATCATAGGAATAGGCTAAAAATATTAGACATGGACTTATTAGAAAAATCTTTATTAGACTAACTATTAATAAAATCTATAACCAGAAACTGGTTATAGATTTTATTGATTTCTATATTTTATAAATTACATATATAATTTATTTAGATTGATATTTTTTTTACAAGGGAGGTATTATATATGGGTGATAAACGAAAAATGTTTATCTTTGGTGGTATTATAGGCCTAATTGGTGCAATTCTTATGAAATTTGGAAATCCAGGTAATATGGGTATATGTATTGCATGTTTCTGGAGAGATATTGCAGGAGCCCTAGGCCTTCACAGAGCCGCAGTGGTACAATACATAAGACCAGAAATTATTGGAATAATTTTTGGATCATTTATTATTTCTTATTTAACTGGCGATTTTAAAGTAAGAGGAGGATCCTCACCACTTATTAGATTTGTATTAGGATTCTTCTTAATGATTGGTGCTTTAGTATTTTTAGGATGTCCATTAAGAATGCTACTTAGAATTGGCAATGGAGACTTAAACGCCATAGTAGGTCTATTAGGATATGTATTTGGTATCTTTATAGGAGTTCAATTCCTTAAAAAGGGCTATAGCCTTGGTAGGAGTATAGAACAATCTAAAATAGTAGGATTTGTGTTTCCAGTCTTGGCTGTTGTTTTATTGATTTTCTTAGTTGCAAGACCTGCATTTATCCTATTTAGCGAAGAAGGTCCAGGTTCAATGGCAGCTCCTATTCTACTATCACTAGTTCTAGGTGCCGTAGTTGGTATCCTACTACAAAGAAGCAGAATTTGTACAGCAGGTGGATTTAGGGATGCCATACTAATTAAGGATTATCACTTCTTATGGGGCTTAATTGGCATCTTAGTATTTAACCTAGTTGGAAACTTAGTACTAAACTTTAGTACTTTTAAAATAGGTTTCGAAGGTCAACCAGTGGCCCATACAAACCATTTATGGAATTTCCTTGGCATGACCCTTGTGGGACTTTGCTCAGTTCTATTAGGTGGTTGTCCAATAAGACAAACTATACTTGCTAGCCAAGGAGACGGTGACGCTGGCGTTACAGTTTTAGGCTTAATTGCAGGTGCGGCTTTCTCACATAATTTTGGTCTTGCTTCTAGTGGAGCAGGCAGTACACCAAATGGGCAAATAGCTGTTATAATTGGACTTGTGACAGTTTTAATTATAGCTTATTCAGTAGTTGTAGGTGCTAAGAATAAGTCTAAGGCTAAGGAGGTTGTAAATAATGGCTAATATCGTAGATGCAAGGGGCAGATCTTGCCCAGAACCAGTTATTATGACTAAAAATGCCATAGATAATAATCTAACTGACCTTGAAGTATTGGTAGATACCAATGTTGCTGTTGAAAATATTACTAGATTTGTTAAAGGTAAAGGATTTAAGGTTACCGTTGAAGAAAACGATGGTGAATATAAACTGAAGATAAATAAATAGGTGATTTAATGGATGATTTTTATTGCGTAGTAACTTTTCACATTACCCAACATGCTCTAATCTTCGAAAAGCTAATGAAGGAAAAAGAGGTTGATGTAAAGCTAATGCCAGTACCTAGGCAAGTAAGTTCTAGCTGCGGTACTGCAGCTAAAATTCCATGTGAATTAGAAGAGGATATAAAGAGCTGGTGTGTTGAGGAGAACATACAAATAGAGGATTTTCATAGAATAACCAATGAAAGCGGCAGTGGTTGGTTTAATAAATTTTTGAATAAAAATAGGGGCAAGTGATATTTGCCCTTTTTGTTATAAAATCTTCTTGATTTTTCTAAATAATAATATATAATGAAATTGTAGCAAAAATTAGAAAGGGGGTCGTGAAAATGATGAAGTTAAGAAATGTATTTAAAAATCAACAAAATTTTATAAATTGGAAAACACGACCTAGGTATAATCATTAATTTTTGCTATTAGTAACTATACCATAGGTGTGTTTGCCTGTGGTTTTTTATATTTTTGCACTATATATATGTTTTTTTGTCATTACATTATTGAAACCATAGGCATATTGCCTATGGTTTTTTTAGTCAAGGAGGGAGAAGATGAAGAATTTCAAGAAATTGTTAAAGTTCATGGAAGGTTACAAACTAATTTACTTCTTGGGAATGTTATCAATACTAATTTCTCAATTATTTACTACCATAACTCCCCTAGTATTGCAAACTACAATAGATAATATTATAGGAGATAAGCCTATTGAGTCTAGTTTTGTGGAAAATACTATTGCTTACTTAGGAGGTAAGGATTATCTAAGGAATAATCTATGGATTATTGGAATTATTATTATTTCCATTGCCATGTTTAGAGGTTTGTTTTTGCTTTTAAGGAGTACCATGGCCAGTAAAACTGCTGAAAGTACTGCTAAAAGAATGAGGGATAACTTGTATGACCATATTCAAAGACTTCCCTATGAATACCATGTAAAAGCAGAAACTGGTGACCTTATCCAAAGATGTACATCAGATGTAGATACAATAAGAAGGTTTTTAGCTATACAATTGGTGGAAGTCTCTGGTTCCCTATTTATGTTGGGATTTATACTAACTATTATCTTTAGAATAAATATTAAAATGGCCTTAATATCTATCCTAGTCTTACCCTTTACCTTTTTATTTGCTTTTATATTTTTCAGTAGGGTAAAGAAATCCTTTGAAGCTTCTGATGAAGCAGAAGCTAAGATGACTACTACTTTACAGGAAAACTTAACTGGTATAAGAGTGGTAAAGGCCTTTGCTAGGCAAAAATATGAGGTAGAAAAATTTGATGAGAAAAATAAGGATTATCAAAACCTAACCTACAAATTGTTAAAGGAATTAGCCACCTACTGGGGTATATCTGACTTCTTTAGTTTAGGCCAAGTAGGACTTGTAGTTATCTTTGGTGGTATCCTGACCTATAGAGGAGAATTATCCTTAGGTTCCTATGTCGCCTTTATCAGCTATATCAACATGCTGGTTTGGCCTGTCAGGCAGTTGGGAAGGATGTTAACTGATATGGGTAAGGCCTTCGTATCCCTGGAGAGAATAGATGAAATCCTTAAGGAGCCTATAGAGATCTTGTTTGAGAACAATGAAAAACCTGAAATAAAAGGAAATATTGAATTTAACAATGTTTCCTTCCAATATGAAAAGAATAAACCTGTTCTAAATAATATTTCTTTTAAAGTTAAGGCTGGAGAGACCTTGGCCTTAATCGGACCTACAGGGTCTGGTAAATCTTCTCTAGTTCATTTGTTGGCTAGGTTATATGAGTATAACGAAGGTTCAATAAAAATAGATGGTATAGAATTAAACACCATAGACAAAGGTTGGATTAGGAAAAATGTAGGCTTGGTATTACAAGAACCCTTCCTCTATGCAAAAACTATTAGGGAAAATATTAAGCTGGCTAATCCTTCCCTAAAGGATGAGAAAGTAGTCAATGCTGCTAAAGTGGCTTCCATACATGAAGACATAAAATCCTTTGAAAAGGGATATGACACCTTTGTTGGGGAGCGGGGAGTTTCATTATCAGGAGGGCAAAAACAGAGAATGTCCATAGCCAGGACCATAATCAATGACTGCCCCATAGTTATATTTGATGACTCCTTATCGGCTGTAGATACAGAAACGGATATCTCTATTAGAAAGGCCTTAAATAAGAGAAGGAATAAGGCAACTACTATTATAATCTCCCATAGGATATCAACTGTATCAGAAGCAGACCAAATACTTGTTATCGATAAGGGTAAAATTGTCCAAAGAGGTAGCCACCATGACTTGATTAAGGAAGAAGGTTTATATAAACGAGTATATAATATTCAAAGTTCATTAGACGATGAATTGATTTCCTAGGAGGTGTACTAGATGCAGGAGAGTACTAATCATGATAAGATTCAGCTAAATATTTTTAAGAATCTCCTTATATTTGTAAAACCCTATAAAGGCTTATTCCTTATTTTAACCACTATCATGGTTATATTGGGAGTTTTAGATTCTATCTTCCCTCTTTTAACAAAATATGCCATAGATAATTTTGTTGAAAAAAGAAATATTACTGGCCTGGGAAGGTTTGAAATAATATATTTTCTGGCCGTAGCAGCCCTAGCAATTACAGCTTATTACTTTATAAAAATTGCAGGTAAACTAGATACCCTAATGGCCTATGATATTAGAAAAAAATGCTTTGAAAAACTTCAAATCCTCTCCTTATCATATTACGATGATAAGGCTGTAGGATGGCTAATGGCTAGAATGACATCAGACATAACAAGGTTAGCTGAGACCATTTCCTGGTCCTTAGTAGACTTGGCCTGGGGTTTGTCTATGATGCTGGCAGTAACCATAGCCATGTTTAGGCTAAACTATAAGCTAGCCCTCATAACCCTATCTGTGATCCCCTTTGTAGCCATGGTTAGTTTTTATTTCCAAAGGAAAATATTAAAGGCCCAAAGGGAAGTACGAAAATTAAATTCAAAGATCACTGCTGCCTATAATGAAGATATTCAAGGGGCTAAGACTACCAAAACTTTAGTTAGGGAAGAAATAAATCTAAAGGAGTTTTCTGAAATAACAACTTCCATGAGAGATTCTTCCATTAGGGCAACTATTGTTTCTTCTATCTATTTGCCAATAATACTTACTTTGGCCAGTATAGGTACTGCATTGGCATTAAATTATGGTGGCAAGGGAGTAATATTTAATACTATTTCCTTTGGAACCCTAGTTGCCTTTATATCATATACTACTCAATTTTATGAGCCTATAAGGCAAATAGCTGTAATATTTGCTGAACTTCAAGGGGCTCAAGCTTCTGCTGAAAGGGTCTTTTCACTATTAAACGAAGAACCGGATATAGTAGATACAAAAGAAGTAGTAGAAAAGTATGGGGATCTATTAAATCCTAAAAAAGAACACTGGCCTGAAATAAAAGGTGGAGTGGAATTTAGAAATGTAACTTTCTCCTATAAAACTGGAGAAACAGTACTAGAAAATTTTAATCTAAAAGTTAATCCTGGTGAAACCATAGCCTTAGTTGGAGAAACCGGCTCTGGTAAGTCTACCATAGTAAATCTCTTCTGTAGATTTTATGAACCAACTAGTGGGGAAATATTAATCGATGGAATAAATTATAAAGACCTGCCTCAAAACTGGATCCATGAAAACCTGGGTTACGTTTTACAGTCTCCCCATCTATTTAGTGGTACAATAAGGGATAATATAAGGTATGGAAACCTTGATGCCACAGATGAGGATATAATAAATGCTGCAAAGCTAGTAAATGCCCATGAATTTATTATGGAAATGGAAAAGGGTTATGATACTGAAGTCGGTGAAGGTGGTGGATTATTGTCCACAGGTCAAAAGCAATTGATATCCTTTGCCAGGGCAATAGTTAGAAACCCAAGGCTTTTTGTATTAGATGAAGCTACTTCTTCTATAGACACAGAAACTGAGAAAATAATACAAGATGCCATAAACAAAGTTCTAGAAGGTAGAACATCCTTTGTCATAGCCCATAGATTATCCACTATTAGAAATGCCCACAGGATACTAGTCATTAGGGATGGAAAAATCGTTGAGTCAGGAAATCATAGGGAACTAATTCAACAAAAAGGCTACTATTATAACCTATATACTAATCAATTTATTGAAGAAAGAAGTAAGGATGTACTAAGGTAAAACTAGGCTAAAACTACCAACTGGCAATCTTGACAAAAATATAGCATTGTTGTATATTTGATTAAAACGAATATAAAATTTATATTAGACATTATTAGAAAGCTTAGCCAGGAGGTGGAACATGAAAAACAAGGTAGAAATATCAGAAAGAACCAGGGAAATTATTTTAAAACTTCAACAAACTGAAATAACGGAGCATGCCATATACATGAATTTGTCCAAAAGGGTTAAAAAACAGTCTGATAGGGAAATACTCCAGCGGATTGCTAAAGAGGAAAAAGCCCATAGTGACCTTTGGAGTAAATATACTAATAAAAGTCTTAAGCCTCAAAAGTTTAAAGTCTTTATATATTCATTAATGAGCATAATCTTTGGATATACCTTTGTTATTAAACTAATGGAAAAGGGAGAAGGAGTATCCCAAGAAATGTATGAAGACCTGGCAAAGGAGGTTCCTGTAGCCAGTAAAGTCTATCTAGAAGAGCAGGAACATGAGCATGCCCTAATAGAAATGCTTGATGAAGACCGTTTACAGTATGTTGGCTCAATGGTTTTAGGTTTAAATGATGCCTTAGTAGAGTTAACAGGGACTTTGGCAGGCTTAAGCTTTGCCTTGCAAAACAATAAGCTTGTTGCCCTATCTGGTCTGATAACTGGAATATCAGCCACCTTATCAATGGCATCATCTGAGTATTTATCTGCAAGGTCTGAAGGCAATGCTAATGCTAAAAAATCTGCCCTATATACTGGGATCATGTATATATTTGCAGTAATATTATTGGTATTACCCTACCTAGCATTTCCAGCAAAGGATTATCTATATGCCTTGATTAGCATGTTATTTATAGTTGTATTAATTATCTTAGTATTTACTTACTATATATCTGTTGCAAAAGACCTGCCTTTTAAAAAGAGGTTTTTGGAAATGGCTACCATAAGCCTTTCCGTGGCAGCCTTATCCTTTATAATAGGTATATTAGTTAAAAAGTTCTTAGGTATTGATATTTAATGGGATGACTATCATCCCATTTTTTAATTCCCTATTTATTTCTTCCTTTAATTTGAACCTATCTTTATAGTTTTCTAAATCTAATATCCTCTTTACCTTACTTGGTTTTTCTGAAAGGATTACTATCCTATGGCCTAGGCTTATGGCTTCTTCTATGTCATGGGTAACCATAATACAAGTTTTATTATCCTTTTCCCTTAAATCAACAAAGAAATCCATTAAAATCTTCTTGTTATTTATGTCTAAGGATTTAAAAGGCTCATCCATAATGATAAGTTTAGATGGATATATGAAGGCCCTTAAAATATTTATCCTCTGTCTCATACCACCACTAAGGTCCTTTGGGTAATAATACTTGTATTCTTCCAAATTAACTAAGCCTAAATAATTGTCTATTATCTCTTGAGCCCTATTTTTGTCCATCTTTCCCTTTAGAACAAACTCTAGGTTTTCCTTTACAGTTTTCCATGGAATGAGCCTATCCTCTTGAAAAATATAGGATTTATCCCCTTCAAAGCCAAAAATCTCCCCTGAGTCCTTAGGTATAAGGCCGGCCAAAATATTTAATAAGGTTGTCTTGCCACAGCCAGAAGGACCTAAGATACATGTGGTCTTTTCCTTAGGAAATTCTAAGTAAATATTATTTAATACTTTTAATTCTCCATAGGACTTATATATCTTTTGGACCTTATACATAAGACTAATCCTTTCATTATATACTCAAAAAATTTCCCTATGGCAAGTATGATAATTATCCAGGCAAATACACCAGGGGTATTCAAATATATTTTTTGAATCTGTAGATTTGTCCCTATGGCATACTTTGGCTGTGACAATACTTCACCTGCTATAACCA
This sequence comes from Tissierellia bacterium, assembly GCA_012728125.1. GTDB lineage: Bacteria > Bacillota > Clostridia > Tissierellales > Tissierellaceae > JAAYFT01. The sequence continues at coordinate 13,279 of JAAYFT010000149.1, forward strand.
TCTTTAAATTAATCCCCATGGCAGATGATAGGATATTGCTTAAGCCTATAAAAATACTGGGCAGGTATATTTCCTTTAATACATCTATCTTATTTACATTGTAGACCCTTGCCATTTCTAAGATCTTGTTATCTATGTTTAATATGGATTTTAATACTGTTTCATAAAGTATTGGAAAAACCATGATAAATCCTACAAATAAGGGGACGATTTCATTGCTTAGCCAAATAAGGGCTAATATGATAATGGCTATAGTTGGTGTAGAGCTTAAAAATTTTACAACAGGTACCATTAAGTTATATATAAACTTTGAAAATCTGGACAAAACTCCCATGACAATAGCTATAGATAAGGAAATAATAAAACCAAATAGGCTCCTGAGTATAGAATAACCTAGTATATTTAAAAACTCTGGATTGCTAATAATCTTACCTAGGCCATTTATTGTACTAGTGACTGTAGGTAGTATTATTTCATTATCTATGATTCTAGATAAAGCAATCCAAAGGCATACTATTAAAATCTTAGAATAAAGAGATAGGTCTCTATCTCTTAAAATAAACTTCTTCATTGGGAACTTGCCCCCCTATAAATTCCGGATCAAAATCCATGATGGCCTCATAATATACACTATATTCCTCAAAGGTATCCTCTATATCAAAGCTATCTATATTATTCCACCTAATCCCTTTCTCTACGGTATCCCTCATTACACTAATTTCTAAGCTTTCTGCATATTGTCCTAATTCCTTAGGATTTTCTTTTGCCCATCTTCTGCTATCTTTATAGGCATCTATGAATTTTTCCACAAAATCCAAATCGTTTTCAATTAAATCTTCCTTGATAATTACACTAGCTTGTGGATAGCCCATTTTAGTATTAGTTGCTTTTCCCCATTCCTCATTTAAGTCAAGTACTATCTTGGCATCTGGATTTTTCATCATAACTGTGGTAAGCAGTGGTTCTGCAAAGACTGCCAAGTTAGTTTTCCCGCTTAAAAATATAGGGGCTACTTCTGAAGCTGCATTCAAATAATTGAAGCTTATATCTTTATCTGGATCTATGCCATTTTTTGCTAGGACCAGCCTAAATACTATATCAGGTGTAAGTCCTTTTCCGAAGGTATAGATTTCTTTTCCCCTTAATTCATTAAAATCCTGTATGTCTTCTGTGCTTACTAGGTAAAAAGAACCCCAAATGGAAGTACCAACTATTTTATAGGGTAAGCCTTTATTATAGGCTGTAGCAGCTAAGTTTGATGGAACAATTGCTATATCCGCCTCTCCCTTCAATACCTTGGTAACCAGTAAGTCCGGAGATTTCCCCATATCGTATTCAATATTAATATTCTCATCTATAATTGGATTTTCTACAGCTAACTTTGCCACTGTTAAGGCAGGGGTCCCATCCTGATAACAGAACTTTATAGTTTTTACTTCATCTTTAAAAGTCTCAGCCTTGTTACAACCAATAAGGGAAATTAATAGGAAAATAATGAACATAAATATTAAACACCTTTTCATCTAGACCTTCCTCCTATCAAAGACTTCTAAGCACGAAATCCGTGCTTAAAGGCCCAAATATAAAATTACCAATCTCTTTGATTTGTATGAAGCAATCTATGGGAACGATGGGATAGTGGTTTCCCTAAGAAATCTTCATAACATTTTGTAATAGATGGATTTTCATGGGAAAATCTTAGCTCACTTATTTTATCTAAACCATATAATACTTTTCCTCTTTCACCTGCTAATTCCTTACCATCTTCAATTGGTTGTCCTCCACCACCTGCACAGCCACCTGGACATGCCATTATTTCTACAAAATCATATTGTGCTTTGCCTGATCTTATGGCTTCAATTAGTCTCCTAGTATTTCCTAATCCACTGGCTATTGCTACTTTAAGTTTGGAGCCTGCTAAATCAAAGGTGGCTTCTCTCCATCCTTCTTCTCCCCTAACATCTTTAAAGGCGTCTGGGTCTGGATTTTCACCATTGACTAGATAGTAGGCAGATCTTAAGGCTGCTTCCATTACCCCACCAGTAACTCCAAATATTACAGCAGCTCCAGTACTTACTCCTAATGGCATATCGAATTCTTCTTCCTCTAATGCCTTAACGTTTATATTGTCTGCCCTAATCATTCTAGCAATTTCTCTAGTTGTTAAAACAACGTCTACATCTCGTCCTGTGCCAGCATCGTTCATAACTGGTAGGGCAGCTTCATATTTCTTTGAAGTACATGGCATTATTGACACCACAAATATCCTAGATGGATCTACATTCAATATTTGAGCATAATAGGTTTTGGCTATTGCTCCAAACATCTGTTGAGGTGATTTTGCAGTTGATAGTTGTTCTACCATATCTGGATATTGGGATTTAACAAATCTTACCCAACCAGGACAGCAGGAGGTAAACATTGGCCAATTATGTTTTTTCCTATTCTTCAATCTCTCTAGAAATTCACTACCTTCCTCCATTATGGTTAAATCAGCAGAGAAGTTGGTGTCAAATATATAATCGAATCCCATCTTTCTTAAGGCTGCAACTAGCCTATTAACAGTAGCAAATTCCCTGTCCAGTCCCAGTTCTTCTCCCCAGGCTGCCCTTACAGCAGGGGCTATTTGTACAACGGTAATTACATCCTTTTTAGCGAGAGCTTCGAAGACTAGGTCTGTGTCATCCCTTTCTCTTAATGCAGCTACAGGACAGTGGGTAATACATTGGCCACATAGAGCACAATCTGCTTCCTCAATTCTTCTGTTATTAGAAACGTCAACATTAGTCCTAGAACCTGTTTTAGATAAGTCCCAAACATGTAGGTCTTGAACCTTGTCACAGACTTGAATACATCTCATACATTTAATACATTTTTCATAATTCCTAACTAGTGGAAAACCTTCAGTCCATTTGGCATGGGACAATTCTATTTCATAAGGTATATCTATAATGCCAAGGTCATTTGCAATAGCTTGTAAACTACAATTTCCGGACCTTACACAGGTGGCACATCTGGCATCATGTTGAGATAAGATCAATTCAACATTAACCCGCCTTGCTTCGCGTACCTTAGGACTATTAGTATGGATTACCATTCCTTCTTCTACAGTATTGTTACAAGCAGTTACTAACCTATTGACTCCTTCTATCTCTACTAGGCAAACCCTACAGGCTCCTATTTCATTTAAATCTTTCAAATAGCACAGACTTGGGATCATTATTTGATTCATTAAGGCTGCGTCTAGGATTGTAGTTCCCTCTGGCACTTCTATTTTTTTATTATCTATTATTAGATTTACCATCTGTCAATCCTACCTCCTTTAAATACACCAAGGCCGAAATGATCACATCTTAAGCACCTTGATGATTCTTGTTTCGCTTCCTCGTCTGTCATGCCACATTCTATTAATTCAAAGTCTTTTACTCTTTCTTGGACATCTCTTTCTCTTAAGGTTACACGTCCGCAAGGTATTCTATCTACTAGTCTTGCTTCTGGAATTTTCACATCTGATTTTATTTCATGATGGTAACCAAGGTATTCGTCAATGTTAGCCGCAGCAACCTTTCCTGCAGCTATTGCCCTAATTACAGTTGCTGGTCCTGATACACAGTCTCCACCTGCAAAAACTCCTGAAACATCTTTTACCCCAGTCCAATCTAAGGCATCTATCATTCCTCTTTTTACTGGAATTCCATCTTTTTCAAAATCCTTAGATTCAATTCCTTGCCCTACTGCAGTAATCAATACATCACATGGGATTCTTATAGCTTCTGATTCTGCATCTTCTGGATTAGGCCTATCTGTATAAATCCTACCTATAATTTGAGGTTTTACCCAAAGAGCGACTATTTTATTTTCTTTATCCTTTTCTACTCTATTGGGTACACTTAAATCCATTATCTTAATTCCTTCAGCAATGGCTCCTTCTACTTCCTCTTCCATGGCGGTCATATCCACTTTTCTTCTACGATAAACCACTGTTACTTTCTTGGCACCTAGTCTTACTGCAGTTCTAGCCACGTCCATGGCAACA
>JAAYFT010000020.1 GCA_012728125.1 Tissierellia bacterium
CTATTAGCCCTTATATGGAACCTAATTATACTTTCCTTAAGATCTATTGAAGTTTTCTCCTCCACATAAGGATATATAAAATAGATAAAAGTAAAGATGAATAATGATAAGATAAGTATTAATCTTTTATATTTCATACCCTTGTCCTCCTTTTCTTGGGTTGTCCTATGTCCTAAATTGTTGCCAAGGATATATTTTTTATACATGAATTTTAAATAAATTTATTCAACTAGTCCTTTTCCTCTTATATAAACTTTAACATCTACATCTATTTCCATTTCTGAGAATACTTCATCCCAATCCTTATATACTTCCTTCCATATATTGGGATGAAACTTATATATATATTCTCCTATTTGAAGGGCATCTGCCTTATATTTTTTTTGTAGCATATCTAGAGTTCTATCTATTTCTTCTTTAAAAACCTTTTCAATTGCATTCTCCATTCTTTTAAGAAGGTTACCCTCTCTTCTTGTAGGGTTTTCCTCATGGATATATTCTCTCAAAGTACCTTCAATCACTATATTTATTTTCATCCCTAGGTTGTTTTCCTTTTTTATTAATTCTCTTTTCACATTTGCACTGGTAACTGAATATGAAAGATTTACACCTTCGAAGGGAACATCTATTAAATCCTCCTTTACTAACCCCCTCATTAAAGCCACTGCTCTATTTTCTGTTTCTCCCAGATGCCCTATAAACTCATAATCTTTAAATATACATCCCCCAAATATTTTTAAATCTTCCCCATGCTGAGCAGCTCTAGGCATTAAAGCCACTCCGCCAATATCAGTATCTCTTATAAAATCAGTTAAGGTCTGAGGAGTATATCTAGATGTTTTTTTATCATTTCTAAGCATACTAAATAAAGCCCCCTCTATGACTTCTTGTCTTTTTGCATCAAGGGTACCCAATAATAAGTCCCTAGCCGTACCTTCTGCTGATACTATCCTTACCTTTTTATTTATAACAAAATCTCTATTGATCCCATCTATAATTTGACGAATGCTTTTTCCATCCTTTGATAATTCATGACCTAAGACAATTACTCTTAAATGCTTTAAATAGAAAGGATATTGTAATCTTGTGGATAATTGGTTTGCCCCTTGAAATATTGAGGTGGCAACAGTAGACACTACATATACCCTATCTTCTTGGGTTGCATTTTTTCCAATACCATAGATATTTGGATAGGATATTGTAATTATATACGGGTCTCCTTCATCTGGATTTATATCAATACCTATGGAATAGGGAAAAAGCCATTGATTTATATCAACCATATCCCAACAACCTATAGTAAAAATCAAAGAAATTATTAAGATTAAGAGTATGATTTTTTTCATTTACTCTGCCTCCTGGTCTTAAACAGTGCTACAAAATAAATTATTATTGGCATTAAAACTATTGTAACTAATCCAAGATAATTAGTATATTTACCTAATGTTTCATTTAAATGGACTAAATTTCTTGGAATTAAAGACATTATATATATAATAGGTGCAATTGGTAATATAAATAGGCTATGGTCCTTTGTATTAAACAAATTGGATAAAACCTTTCCTGAAGCAAAATAAAAAGGTGCCATAGTTGTAAAAATTACTAAAACCCAAATAGCCATTACTACACCATCTAAGTTCTCTACAAAATAACCTGGTAAATCCACTTCCCTCACTATAGATAATGTAGGAAAGGACTGCCTTCGAAGGCTATATACTCCAAATTGAGCCATAGTTAGTACATATATAATCGTATAGACTAGTATGACTACACCAAGACCTTTTAAAGAAGACCTGAGTGTATTTTCCTTTTTTTCGGCATAGGGAAATGCAAACAATAATACTTCATATCCTATATAACTAAAAAATGCGATGTCCATTCCTTTAGGTATATTTGAAAAATCCGATTGAAAAACTGGTAGCATATTAGTAAAATCAATATCTGGTAGTGTAACAACTATTAAAAATATAATAAAACCTAATATTAGGGGATATATAAAATGGGCCGCCCTACCAATTACTTGAATATTATCTCTGGCCATATAGGAAGTAACCAGTATAAAGGAAATTATCAGAACTTCTATTGGAGTTGTTACCAATAAAAATGCTTTTACTAATTCTCCAAGGTTTCTCACGATATTGGACATTAATATTAATAGATATATGAAAAATATAACTAGAAATATATTAAATAGCCATTTCCCTAGTACTTCCCTACCTATGGAGAAAAAATCTTGATCTGGATACATTTGAAATATTTTATCCATAGCCATTATTATTGGAATAATTAAAAGTCCTGATAATATAAGTGGTATCCAGCCATCATTGCCATTGGCTATGGCAAGCCTATTTGGTAAACTTAATATGCCTATTCCTACTGTGGTAGAAACCACCAAAGCCTTTATCTGTTTATTTGATAGTTTATTCTCTTTTGCCATCTTTCCAATATCCTCTCATTCTAATCTTGTTTCTTGGGCTAGTAAATGAAGGTCTTTGTTGTAAATGTTGGGTTGGTGCTTTAATTAAAGTATCCTTTAACTCACCTTCACTAATACCTAAGCCTGAATATGGAGATGTATATGGTACACCAAAACTATTTAATCTAACTAGGTGGGTAAGTAAAACTATAATCCCCAACACAATTCCATACAAACCTAAGACAGAAGCACAAGCTATAAGAATAAATCTCCAAAGCCTAAAACCCACTCCAAGTTCGTAACTAGGTATGGCAAAGGAAGATATTGTAGTTACTGCTACTATAATTATCATTAGGGGACTGACTATGCCAGCCTCTACTGCTGCCTGACCTATGATTAAACCTCCTACTATACCTACTGTAGTACCTATAGGTCCAGAAATTCTAGTCCCTGACTCTCTAAGTAACTCCAATGTAAGCTCCATTAATGTAGCCTCCACTACAGCTGGGAAGGGCACATTAATTCTAGATGCAGCTAGGTAATAGGTTAATATTGTGGGCAGCAGTCCTGGATGATAGGCTGTAACAGCCACATATAAACTAGGAGACAAAACTGTTAAGGCTACTGCAAATAACCTAATGAGCCTTACGAAGGAAGATTCAGCCCATCTACTATAATGGTCTTCCGAAGATTGAAGCAAGGTACCAAAGGTGGCAGGCAATATTAGGGCAAAGGGAGAATTGTCTACTATAAGGGCCACACGTCCTTCATAAAGAGATGCTGCCACTGCATCTGGTCTTTCTGTACTTTCTATTTGAGGAAATGGAGATAGATAATTATCTTCTATTAAGCTTTCCAAGACACTACTATCAGGTATGGAATC
>JAAYFT010000150.1 GCA_012728125.1 Tissierellia bacterium
TAATGGAATAAATTAATTATATATGTCAATGATAATCCTTATAGCTTAGAAGGAGGTTAGTAAATGAGTATTAGAAGAGTTTTTACAGGAGGGAATACTGCTAATGGTTTTCACTCCTTTCATCATTATATAATATCCGATAAAAGAAAGAAGCTTTATATATTTAAGGGAATGCCTGGAGGAGGCAAATCTTCTTTAATGAGGGAAATTGGACAAAGATTATGGGATAAAGGTTATAGTATAGAATACCACCATTGTCCGTCAGACCCAAGGTCTATTGATGCTGTAGTCATAGAAGAATTAGGCATATGTTTGCTGGATGGGACACCACCCCATAGTATGGATCCAACCTATCCAGGCTTAACTGATAAAATAATAGATTTGGCTAGGTTTATTGATACTGAAAAACTCAAACCTATGGAAGAAGATATAAGAAGGGCAAAGTTAAATAACAAATATGCCTATGGAAGGGCCTTTAACTACTTTAAGGCAGCAAAAGTCGTTTACAATCAAATATCAATTGAAAATGGAAGAAATTTAGATATAGTAGGTATAAATAAGGCAAGTCAAGAGTTAATGGAAAGAATCTTTTCCAAAGAAGGGAAAGTAATAAAATCCAATGGATTTAAGGAAAGACATCTGTTTTCCACTGCTAACACCCCTGAAGGATATTTTGACTATACCAACACCATATTGAAAGGAGTAGAAGACATTTACTATATAAAAGGAGAGATTGGTACTGGCAAGTCCACATTGTTATACAGAATCCTAGAAGAAGCAAAGTTTAAAAACTATCAAGTTGAGATATATCATAACTCCCTAATCCCAGAAAAATTAGAATCCATCTATATAAAGGAATTGGACACAATAATAACATCCAATGACCATGGGAAAGAAGGGGCAAAATTTACTCTAAACCTCAACGATTTCTTTGATGACAGCAAACTAAACCATGAGGATTATCAGATATTAAATTTATTAGTAGATAAGGGTATAAAGAGCCTAAATGGGGCAAAGGAAAACCATTTTATACTTGAAAAATCCTACAGGCCTTGTATAGATTATTCTCAGGTTGATAAGTTAAGAGAGGAAATATATGAGGAAATATTAAGCTTAATAGAATAAGGGCAGGTTATCCTGCCCTTAACTTGTCCTTAATGGTTTCAAAAAATCTAGTCAATAGCTTTTCCAAATCTTCACTATTACATCCGCCTTGTACGGTATTGTTGCTGCCTCCACCTTTTATTTCAAATTCATTGGATAGGTCTTTTAATATGTTTTTTAAATTTATATCTAAGTCCTTAGGTACAGAGACTAAAAACTGTCCCTTATTATCTTTACTTGAGCCAAAGATATGGATTGAACTGCTTACATTGTTTAAAAATGTGGAGATAGCATTTATTTCTTTCAAATCCTTATCTGTAAATATCTTGGATATAAAGGATCTATTATTTACTTTAAAGGAATTTCTTAATAGTTCCTTACCTTCATATTTAACTATTTCTTCCCTAAGGCTTCGATTTTCCTTCTCCAGCTCTATTTTTTGCTCTAATAGGGTTTTTACTTTGCCATATATATCCTTGTCCTTAGAGGATAATAATAGGGAAATATCATTAACAGCCTTGTTCTTCCAAGTATAATCCGATAAGGCCCTATTACCACATACAAATTCTAGCCTAATATTGCCCTTATATTTTTCCCATTTTCTAATTTTTATAAGGCCAATTTCTCCTGTCTGCCTCAGATGGGTTCCACCACATGGAGAGAAATCGATATTATCAATCTCCACAATTCTAATATGGGAATTTACTGTGGGCTGCTTTCTTACGGGAATCTTACCTATATCCTGCTTCTCAATATAATAAGATTTTATATCGAAATTAGAATATATAATCCTATTGGCATAGATTTCGACTTTTTCAGCTTCCTCTTCCGTAAGATCAGGTAAGGTAACATCAATATATACATAATCCTCTCCAATATGAAAGCCGACGGTTTCACCATTATATAATTTGTAGAAGGATGCCGATAAAAGATGTTGTCCAGTATGTTGCTGCATCTTATCTAACCTGTTATCCCAATCTATGTTGAGTATGACCTTGTCACTATGGATGTTGTCTTTTGTCACATGGATTATGTCCATATTATCTTCATAAACTTCTAATACTTTTACGCCATTTATAGTACCTTTATCACCTGGCTGGCCACCTGATAAATGAGGGTAAAATATAGTTCTATTAAGTTTAATATAGTATTTTCCATCTTTATAGATTTTCTCTACAATCCTTGCGTCGATTTCCCTAAGATAAGGATTGTTTAAATAGAGCTTTTCAGTCATATTATCAATCCTTTCAATATTATAAATATATATTACCACAAAAATACAAAAACGATAAAAAAATATTAAATTTCTATGTTATAATCATATAAACAATATGTAGGGGATGGTAATATGCCTGATGGAAGTATGTTTATTTTATTGGGCTTAATTCTTTTAATCTGGAGTTTAAATAGAATTCATAGAAAAAAATAGTGGGGGATATTATGTATAGGCCTTTCCTCTATATAACTAGTCCTTTAGTTTTGGGGATAATATTGTCCTATTATTTTTCTTTGAACATTTTATTTTTATTGACTATTCTTGCTTTCCTTTTACTATTATATATTGTCAACCTTATTAGAGATAAATCCAACATAATAAGCTTGTTTCTTCTTTTTCTTTTTTTAGGGGCTGTTATGGGATCTTATCAGTTGGACAATAGCATTTTAAAGACTAAAACAGACAAAACTCTTATATTAAAGGGAGTAGTAGATAGTATTTCTTTTAAGGATGAAGACCAGGAGAAGTATACTATAATAGTGGAAAAGATCCAGGAAGGAAATAAGGTCATAAAACTTAAGGAGAAGACCATACTTAAAATCCTAGGTAGAAAAAACCTTCAGCTAGGAGATGAAATAGTATTTGAGGGCATATTAAAAGAACCAATGGAAAATACCAACCCTAATTTGTATAATTATAAATTAAACCTACTATCTAACAAGATCTACACCACTATTAATATAAGAGAAAATGGGATATTAGATATTAACAGGGAGGATAGACCTCTTAAATATACCTTAAGAGATAGGTTTGAAAAGAAGGTTGCTTCAACTTTTAATAGATATCTAAATGAAAACAATAGTAGCTTAATGAAGAGTATAGTATTAGGAGAATACTCCTATTTAGAAGAGGAGGACATTACAAAATACAGGGAACTGGGACTAGCCCATATCCTTGCAGTTTCAGGGTTACATATAGGCATAATAGCAGGATTTATAGTTATTATCCTATCCCGTTTAGGGGTTAAAAGAAGTATAACTATAATGATTACATTGACTACTATTTGGTTTTATGGTTTTTTAATAGGTTTTCCACCATCATTATTAAGGGCTAATATAATGTTTAGCTTAATTTATTATGCCTTTTTAGCCAAAGAGCCCTATGACCCAATAAACAGCCTATTTTTCTCAATGTTTATTTTACTTATTATTAATCCCTTTTGGATATTTAACCTAGGATTTCAATTATCCTTCATAGCTACATTCTCAATAATATACTTTACACCAAAGCTTAGGGACTTTTTCTACTTATATAAGGGTAAAATATTTTCAATATTATATGGACTTTTAGCTGTTCATATAGGCCTTTTACCTGTACAGGCTTATTACTTTAATAGGGTATCAATAATTAGCATATTATCAAACCTAATCCTAGCTCCTATCCTTAGCCTATGCCTAGTATTGGGAGCAAGTATGGTTTTATTGTCATTTACATTACCTTTATTAAATTTAATCCTTGGCAAAATCCTAAATCTAATATTGTCAATAGAGTTTTCTATTGTTGATTTATTATATGACATCCCCTTTGGCCAAATAAAACTCCATTCTCCTAGTATCTATGAATTTATATTGTATTATATCCTTGTATTCTTGATCTTTGGTGTTATAGATTTAAGGAAATGGGATTTACGAGTATTAAAAGCTATTATGTATTTTTTAATCTCCTTAATAGTATTTAATTCAATATCTATTATGATGGACAAGTCCATGGAAATACATTTCATAGATGTAGGCCAGGGAGATTCTATTCTACTGAGGACTAGGTGGGATGATTATCTAATTGATACAGGGGGCAACATATTTGATTCCTTTGACATAGGGAAAAATATTACTTTGCCCTACTTAGAAAAATTAGGCATAAACAGGTTAAAGGCCATTTTCATCAGTCACTTTGATGAAGACCACAGCAAGGCCTTGCCTTTACTAATGGATAACATAAAGGTGGAAAATCTTATAATATCTTATGAGGATAATGGAAATACAATATATGAGGAAATAAAAAGTAGGAAAGTACCCATTATAGTATTGAAGGAGAAGGATAGGGTAAATTTAGATACCAATGTCTATATGGAAGTATTAAGCCCCAATGAGGATATAAAAAACAGATGGAAAAGTGGGAATAATTTGTCCTTAGTCCTTTTACTTAACTATTATGATAAAAAGCTACTCTTTACAGGGGATATAGAAAAGGAAGTTGAATGGGAAATAAAAGATAAATTTAGTGATACCATAGATATAATTAAGGTACCCCACCATGGGAGCAACACTTCTTCTACTGAAGAACTGTTAGATATAATAAGGCCTATAATAGGGATTATTTCCGTTGGTAGAAATAACCTTTTCAACCATCCCAGGGATGAAGTCCTTGAAAGATATGAGAAAATAGGTAGTCTTATCTATAGGACCGATATTCATGGCATGGTTAAAGTTATACTTAATAAAGATATTATATATGTAGAGCCTTTTATAAAGGACAAGATTAGCTTATTAGATTATCTAGATGAAAATATATTTGCTTTTGCTTTTTATGTCTTATATTATTTAATAGCCTATATTTTCATAAGACAATATTCACATTATAAAGAAAGGTTGGAAAAAAGTGAATTACAAGGAACTTATTAATGATATTAAAAACGACAAGTTACTTACAGTTTATTTATTTACAGGTAGTGAAAATTACTTAATGGATAAGGCCATAGAACTTCTCAAGGATAAATATATAGATAAGTCCTTTGAGACTTTAAACTATGTGGTTTTAGATGGAAAGGAAGTGTACTTTGATAACGTTTTAAATGCTTGTGAAACCCTTCCCTTTATGTCACAGAAAAAAATAGTAGTTATAAAGGATATTAATGAAGTTATGGAAAATAAGGAAGTGGATTTTGATAAAAAGCTAGGTGACTATATATCAAAATTGGACAATTACATATCCTTAATAATAATAGATAAATCAAATAGCTTAAAAAAGACCACAAGTATATATAAGGCTATAAAGAAACTATGTGGGGTAGTTGAATTCAATAAATTAAGGGGCAAGGATTTAAACGCCTGGGTGGAAAGGAAATTTAAGGAATATAATAAAACCATCTCCTATGGGAATATACAATATTTTATTCAGTCTTCTACTTATAGCGATTATAACAGTGTGAAAACCCTTTATGATTTGGAAAACGAAATATTGAAAGTAGTTGATTTTACTCAAAATAAAGAAATATCAAAGGAAGATATTGACCTAGTTCTTTCAAGGACCCTAGATACCAATATTTTCAACCTACTTACCTACATAAATAGAAAGGATACTGAATCAGCCTTAAAGACCTTTAATGAAATGTATATATCCAATGAGCCAGTACAGCGTATTTTGGCCATGATCATAAGGCAAGTTAGACTAATGCTAAGCTACAAGCTCTACAGGGAAAGGGGAGACACGGAAGGCAGTATACAAAAGAAATTACAGATTAAGGATTATGAGTTTAAGAGAATTTCCAAGGAATCTTCCAGTTTCAGCACAGAGAGCCTATTACAAGCCCTAGACCATATACTTAAACTAGATATAAAACAAAAGACTAGTTCTCAAAATGAAAAACTAGCCCTTGAAATGTTAATAATCCATCTATCAAATTTAATGTAAAAATTTTTTTTAAAGTGCTGTATATTAAGGAAGCTTACTTGATTCTCATTGGTTAGTCCACAACTATATAAGCAGTAGGACTTGCCTATTGCCATAAAAAAACTTCGGTCTGCCGAAGTTTTATTACATTGCCTTATTTAATTGCTTAGCTAGGCGACTAATCTTCCTAGACGCATAGTTTTTATGAACAACGTTTTTATGTGCAGCCTTTTTAAGCTTCTTGTCGATAGTCTTTAATAATTCTCTAGCTTCATCAAAGTTTTCAGTTGCTATAGCAGTTTCAAATCTCTTTATATATGTTTTAATTTCAGATTTTCTAGCCTTGTTTCTAGCTGTTCTTTTTTTAGTAGTTAAGATTCTTTTCTTAGCGGATTTAATATTAGCCACGATTTCACCTCCTCTAATCTAACACAAAACATTTTACCACGAAGAATTATAAAATGCAAGGATAATTAGACTATATATAGAGAAAAATATAAAAGAAAATAGAATTGAAAGGAGAATGAGCTTGTATAAAGTACGAACGGACCTAGCTGTTGAGAACAGAGAACTGTATAAGGAAGTTCATCAAGAGGATTCCAAAGGAGTAGAAATAGAAAAGGATGAAAAAGAAAATTATTCAGTTACTAGGATAAAAGTTTTAAACAAAGTAGGTAGTGACAATCTACAAAAGCCTATAGGAACTTATATTACCATTGACGTACCCAGATTAAATATATCAGATGAAGATTTAAAAGATGAAATTTCTCAAGTAGTGGCTAAAGAAATTAAAGGACTAGGTAAGACCCATCCCAATAGTAAAATATTGATAATAGGTCTTGGTAACTGGAATATTACACCCGATGCCCTGGGACCCAAGGTAGTTGAAAGGGTTTTAGTTACAAGGCAGTACTTTGTAAACTATAAAAAGGAAACAGATGAAACTGTAGCCAATGTGGCAGCCCTGGCTCCTGGAGTAATGGGTATAACAGGTATAGAAACAGGGGAAATCGTTAAGGGAGTAGTAGATAAGGTTAAGCCTGATTTAGTAATTGCCGTAGACGCCTTGGCATCAAGAAAAATGGAAAGAGTCTCAACTACGATTCAGATTTCAGACACTGGTATAAATCCAGGAGCAGGAGTAGGAAACAATAGGATGGAGCTTACAGAAAAAACCTTAGGAGTTCCAGTCATTGCCATAGGAATCCCTACAGTAGTAGATGCAGCCACTATTGTAAACGATACTTTAGATTTAATCATAGATTCCTTAAAGAAGGAAGCTGAAGTGGGAACTGAATTCTACAATTTACTATCTGAAATTTCATCGGAGGAAAAATATACTTTGATTCGGGAAGTATTAAATCCATATATGAAAAATGTAGTAGTCACACCTACTGATATCGATGCAGTTATAGACGATTTATCAATAATAGTTGCCAATGGCCTAAATATGGCCCTTCATCCTGGGATAGACCTTCAAGATGTTAATAGATATATAAGATAAATCTAGAATATTTAACTCCCTAATAGAATATAATTTTTATATTGATAAGATATTAGGGAGTGTTAATATGAGAAAGTCCAGGAAAGCCGATTATATTATTATGGCATTAATATGTATACTGATATTAAATATTGGCAATCTAGTAGTTAGGTTTTATAACTCTAAAAGAGGCTCCAACCCTTCACAGGAAAGTAGATTTGCTAGCTTTATTTCCACAATAAATTCTGTAGCTAAAGCATTTAAATTAGATGATTTTTTAAGTAAGACTATCAATTCTTTATTTCCAGTGGCAGAAGTCTTAAATACTAATGCCGATAATGAATTGGATATAGATATGGAAGAATTTAATGAAGTAGATGAAAATGACCATGACTCTGCACAAGATATTATAATAGAAAGATTAGATGAATATGAAAACCTAATTATCATAAAGGATTCAGATGGAGTAAACAGGGTTGAAAACATACCTGAACCCCTTAATTTAAACAAACTAAAAGTAGATAGAAACAGTCCCTACATACTTATATATCATACCCATGCCACAGAATCTTACTCAGTTGCAGCCAAGGAAAACTATAGGAGTTCAGATAGAAGATACAATATGCTCAATATTGGCCAAATAATGTCTACTGTCCTAGAGGCCAACGGCCACAAGGTAGAACATGTGGAGATTTACCATGACCTGCCATCCTATAACCAATCATATGCTAGAAGTTATAATACTATAGTAAAGAAAAGAGAAGAATCCGATAATCTGAAAATATTGTTAGATATACATAGAGATGCCATAGTAGAAAACAGCCCAAATATAGATAGTGTAAAGAAAAGATCAAAAATAGAAATCGATGGTAAGGAAGTAGCTACCTTTTCCTTAGTAGTGGGACCAGACTCTCCTAATTATGATCAGGTTTTAAGCTTTGCTAAATACATAAAAGCTGTATCAGATACCCTATATCCTGATTTATGTACAGGTATCATCATTAAGCCTGCAGGCAGGTATAATCAGCATGTGTCCGACTACTCAGCCTTAATTGAAGTTGGATATAATTTCAACACCCTAGAAGAAGCCACTGAGGGAGCAAAGCTGGTAGCCGAAGTCCTTGCTTTGGCATTAAATAGTATCTTAGATGAATAAAACTTTGCAAAAGAAAATATAAGTGATATAATATTTTTAAGAAGTGTAGGAGGGAACTTTTTATGGAAGAAAACAATAACAAGGATGTTAAGAAGGAAGTTTTGGAATGGATAAAGAGCATAGGTTTAGCTATTGTTATAGCAGTATTTATAAAGACCTTTATATTTAATACTACCTATGTATTGGGTAATTCAATGTATCCAACACTTCATGAAAGAGATAGATTGTTTGCAAATAAGTTATCTTTATATTTTGGTGGTCCTGCTAGGGGAGATGTAGTTGTATTAGAAGCTCCTGATGTGCCTAAAAAGGACTATATAAAAAGGGTAATAGGTATTGAAGGGGATATAGTTGAGATAATCGATGGTAAAGTATATTTAAATGGTTCCTTGTTACAGGAAGATTATATAGAAGAGGGTGCCTATACACATGTATATGATCAAAGTAAGTGGCTAGTACCTGAAGGCCATGTGTTTGTACTAGGAGATAATAGGGATGAAGGTGCATCAAAGGATAGCAGGTACTTTGGATGCATATCTATTAAAACCATAAAAGGGATTACTGGTTTTAGATATTTTCCTTTTGACAGCAGGTTCGGGAAAATTAAATAATCTAATATATAGTATAATAATTCAATAAAATGGCAATTCTAATCTTGGTGATAGTATGGAAACCAGATTAGAAAGGAATCTAAGGATAAGAAAAGAAAAAAGGATTAAAAGAGCAAAAAGACTATGTATACTTCTTTTGTTTATCTTCTTATATCTAGGACTTCAGATAGTAAACCAAAACATAGTAGAATTAAATTGCTTAGATAATCCTACCATATTTAGGTTAGATTTAAAAACTCGACAAATAGACATTTTTGGAGATACTTATATAATTGATTTAGACATAATAAAAGATTTTTTGAAGACCAGTTTTTCTGGTCTTTTAGTTTTACATTGTGGGAATTATTTGCTATAATTGGTTATTGGAAACTTCATAAGGAGGAAGAATATGGAGAGAATAAAACAAGAAAATATAAGAAACTTTTCCATAATAGCTCATATTGACCATGGGAAATCTACATTAGCTGATAGATTAATAGAAAAGACTGGTATGTTAACTTCAAGGGAAATGCAAAATCAAGTATTAGATAATATGGATTTGGAAAGGGAAAGAGGTATTACTATAAAACTAAAGGCTGTAAGATTGGTATATAAGGCAAAGGATGGCGAGGAATATCTTTTAAACCTTATAGATACCCCGGGACATGTGGATTTTACATACGAAGTATCTAGGTCTTTAGCTGCCTGCGAAGGCGCCTTATTAGTAGTAGACTCTACCCAAGGAATTGAGGCTCAGACCTTAGCCAATGTATATTTGGCCCTAGATCAAGACTTAGAAATAGTTCCAATTATAAATAAAATAGACTTGCCAAGTGCAAGGCCTGATGAAGTTAAAAAGGAAATCGAGGACATAATCGGCATCGATTGTGAAAATGCTCCTTTAATTTCTGCCAAGGATGGATTAAATATAGAGGATGTATTAGAGGCAATCGTAAAAGATGTACCTGCCCCAAAGGGAGACCCAAATGCACCATTAAAGGCACTAATCTTTGACTCCTATTATGATAGTTATAAGGGTGTTGTTTGCTATATCAGAGTATTCGAGGGTACTTTAAAACCTGGTATGGAAATACAAATGATGTCAACAGGCAAGACCTATGAAGTGGTAGAAGTCGGCATAAACACATCTAAGCATGTGCAAGTGGATAAATTAGAGGCGGGAGACGTTGGTTACGTAACTGCTAGTATAAAAAATGTAAAAGATGCTAGGGTTGGGGATACCATTACAGACAAAAACAATCCAACAGCAGAACCTCTACCAGGATATAAAAAAGTAGTACCTATGGTCTACTGTGGAATCTATCCTGCAGAAGGTGAAGACTTTAACTCTGTAAGGGAAGCCCTAGAAAAGCTACAGGTAAATGATGCTTCCCTAGTATTTGAACCTGAATCATCAGCTGCCTTAGGCTTTGGCTTTAGATGTGGATTTTTAGGCTTGTTGCACATGGAAATTGTTCAAGAAAGATTGGAAAGGGAGTTTGACTTAAACATTGTTACTACAGCACCTTCAGTTATCTACAAGATAACTAAGACAACAGGTGAGGTCCTTGAAATACAAAACCCATCTAATCTTCCACCTGCATCGGAAATAGCTTCAATGCAGGAACCAATAGTAACAGCCAATATAATGACTCCTACAGATCATGTAGGGGCTATTATGGAATTATGTCAAAACAAGAGGGGCAAGTTTTTGAATATGGAGTATTTGGAAGAAAAAAGGGTTGTACTCCATTATGAACTGCCTTTAAACGAAGTTATTTATGATTTCTTCGATGCACTAAAATCAAAGACCAGGGGATATGCTTCCCTTGACTACGAACTAAAAGGCTACGAAGAGTCAGACCTAGTTAAATTAGACATCCTAATCAATGGAGAATTAGTAGACGCCTTTTCACTAATAGTACACAGGGACAAGGCCTATGAGCGAGGCAGGACCATAGCAGAAAGACTAAGGGAAGTTATACCCAGACACCAATTTGCTATACCTATCCAGGCTGCCATAGGTTCTAAGATCATTGCTAGGGAAACCATAAGAGCCTTAAGAAAAGACGTATTGGCTAAATGTTATGGTGGAGACATTAGTAGAAAGAAAAAACTATTAGAAAAACAAAAAGAAGGAAAGAAACGAATGAGACAAATCGGTTCTGTGGAAGTTCCACAGGAAGCCTTCCTGACAGTCTTGAAATATGATGAGGATAAATAATTTAGGAACGACCTATCGTTCCTATTTTCATATGGAGGATAAAATGAAAGACCTATCGATTTATATTCATATACCTTTTTGTATACAAAAATGCTATTACTGTGATTTTACATCCTTTTCTAATATGAATGATAAAATCCCTAAGTATATGAATAGCTTAAAGGCCGAATTAAACCTATATAAGGAAAAATTAACTGATTCCACAATAAGGACCATATTCATTGGAGGAGGGACTCCTTCAGTCATAGATGGAAAATATATCTATGACTTACTTGGTCACATATATAATAACTTAAAAATAGCTAAAGACTTGGAAGTAACCATAGAAGTAAACCCAGGAACCCTAGATAGGGAAAAGGTAAAAATATATAAGGAAGCAGGTATAAACAGGGTAAGCATGGGGGTCCAGAGTTTTAATAATGAGTTATTAAAATCCATCGGCAGGATCCATAAAGCAGACCATGTTTATGAAAGCTATAGATTGTTGAGGGAAGAAAAATTTGAAAATATAAATATGGACCTAATGTCAGGATTACCAGGCCAGACCTTGGAAGATGTATTATCTTCAGTCAAAGAAGCTGTAGATTTAGGGGTTGAACATATATCTCACTATAGCCTAATTTTAGAAGAAGGAACCCACCTTTATAACCAATATAAAAAGGGAAAGCTAAATTTGCCAGAGGAAGATGAAGAAAGGCTAATGTATCATAGAGCCACGGACTATTTAATAAAGAAGGGCTATAATCACTATGAAATATCTAACTATGCCCTTCCTGGTTTTGAATGTGGCCATAACCTAGTCTATTGGGACCTTATGCCCTATCTAGGCCTAGGCTTAGGAAGCCATTCATATATGGACAATAAGAGGTTTTATAATACTTCCAATATGCTAGATTATATTGAGAAAGTAGAGAAAAAATTTCTCCCCATAGAAGGAGAAGAGGAGATTAACTTATCTAGTGCAATTGAAGAGTTTTGTCTCTTGGGAATTAGGAAAATTAATGGCATAGATAAGGGCCAATTCAAAATGAGATTTAATGTGGAAATAGAAAATATATATGGGGACATAATAAATAAACATATTAAAAATGGCTTAATCATAGATAATGGGAAGGCTATTAAGCTGACAAGAAAAGGATTAGACCTATCAAACCTAGTGGAAGTAGATTTTCTCAAATAATTGAAAATTTTAGTAAAAACTATTGACAAAATCTATAAGTAATGGTAACTTTAAATCATAAGGTTTAGCACTCAACGACTTAGAGTGCTAACAATGCGTCTAGTCAAGTGTAATAGAGGTGGTAATATGCTAGATGAAAGAAAACTGAAGATCCTTTATGCCATAATTAACTCCTATATCTTAAGTGCGGAACCAATAGGTTCAAGGACCATAACTAAGCAATACGATTTAGGAGTTAGCTCTGCTACTGTTAGGAATGAAATGTCCGATTTAGAGGATCTAGGATATTTAAACAAACCTCATTCTTCAGCAGGTAGGGTTCCATCAGACAAGGCATATAGATTATATGTGGACCAATTATTAAAGATGATAAAGCCCAAAATAGATTTTGATAGGAAAGAGGCCATTAAAAAAACGCTACTAAGAGAGGCAAGGGAAATGGACCAGCTGTTGCAAAACTCTGCTAGGCTTCTTTCTGCCATAACAAGTTATACTGCCCTTGCAGTATCACCTAAGATGAAGGGGGCCAAAATAAAGCTTATACAATTAGTTCCCATAGATGAGATACAGGTCCTCATGACAATAGTCAGTGATACAGGAGTAGTGAAAAACTCTATCTTTAGAATGAATGGACCTATATCTGAGGATCAGATAAATACCATATCAAATATGCTAAATGACAAACTAAAAGGCCTGCCAGTTGATAGAATTAACGATGATTTGGCCAATGAAATAATAATGGAAATCTATGAATATAAAAATGTCATAGATAAAATCATTCCTATTATAAATAAATCCTTAGAGGATGTGCAGGATGTTGACATATATGCAGATGGCATTACTAAGATATTGGATTTTCCTGAGTATAAGGATTTAGAAAAGGCGAAAACTTTCATATCTTTTATAGAAGATAAGGATACCATTGTAGAACTACTATTAAACAACTCCTTAACTCAGGATATTGAAATCTCCATAGGCAGCGAAAACGTCTATGATCCTATTAAAGATTGTAGTTTGATAACTGCCAATTATAGGTTAGGTGATAGGGTTATAGGAAAGATAGGGGTAATTGGCCCTACTAGGATGGACTATTATAATGTAATAAATAATCTCTATTTAGTATCTATAAATATATCAGAGATTATAGATACGTTATTAGGCAAAAATCGATAATTATAAGTAAGTTTACTAAGGAGTGTGATTAAATGCTGGAGGGAAACGGAACAAATAAGGAGCTAGAAGATATACAGGAAGAAGAAGTTCCTACGGAAGAAAATACAGAAGGTATAATTGCCGATAAGGATAATGAAATTCAAGAATTAAACAATAGGCTGTTAAGGCTTCAGGCTGACTTTATAAACTATAGAAAAAGGGCAGAAAAAGAAAAGTTAAGCTCCATAAATTTTGCCATAGAGCCTTTTGTGTCTAGCTTATTACCAATTATAGATAATTTTGAAAGGGCATTAGATGCTGAAGCTAATAAGGAAGACAATTTTTATAAAGGCGTAGAGATGATATATGGCCAATTAATAAAGGCTCTAAAGGACAATGGTGTTGAAGAAATCGACGCTTTAGGCAAAGACTTTGACCCAAACTTCCACCATGCTGTATTTATGGAAGAAAATGATGAATATGAATCTGGTAAGATTGTTGAAGTCTTACAAAAAGGATATATATTTAAAGATAAAGTCATAAGACCATCAATGGTTAAAGTTGCAAAATAAGAGTATTAGGGAGGAGTATATATGGGAAAAATAATTGGAATTGACTTAGGTACAACTAACTCATGTGTTGCAGTTATGGAAGGTGGAGAGCCTACTATTATACCAAATCTTGAAGGAAATAGGACTACACCATCCATAGTAGCTTTTACTAAGGATAATGAAAGACTAGTAGGTGAAACAGCAAAAAGACAGGCAATTACAAATCCTGATAGAACAATAATCTCCATTAAGAGAAAAATGGGTACAGATTATAAAGTTGATATAGATGGGAAAAAATATACACCAGAAGAAATTTCAGCTATGATTTTGCAAAAAATAAAGGCTGATGTTGAAAACTACTTAGGTGAGCCTGTTACAGAAGCGGTAATCACCGTTCCTGCATATTTTACAGACAGCCAAAGACAGGCAACAAAGGACGCAGGTAAAATAGCAGGCCTTGAAGTTAAAAGAATTATCAACGAGCCAACTGCAGCAGCATTAGCCTATGGTATAGATAAGGAAGAAGGTCAAAAGAAGATCATGGTATTCGACCTTGGTGGAGGTACCTTCGACGTTTCCATCCTAGAAATTGGAGATGGGGTATATGAGGTACTAGCAACTCGTGGAAACAACCATCTTGGTGGAGATGACTTTGATGAAAAAATAGTAGATTATATAGCCAGTGAATTTAAAAAGGAAAATGGCGTAGATTTAAAACAGGATAAGATGTCTCTGCAAAGATTAAAAGAAGCTGCAGAAAAGGCAAAGAAGGAATTATCCTCAACTATGTCAACAAATATCAACCTACCATTTATAACGGCTACTCAAGCTGGACCATTACATTTAAATATGGATATAACTAGGGCTAAATTCAATGAGTTAACAGCAGACTTAGTTGAAAAAACCCTAGGACCAGTAAGAGAGGCCTTAAAAGATGCAGGCTTAAATGCTTCAGACATAGAAAAGGTAATCTTAGTTGGAGGTTCCACTAGAATACCAGCTGTACAGGAAGCAGTTAAGAAACTAATCGGTAAGGAACCACAAAAAGACATAAACCCAGATGAATGTGTTGCCCTAGGTGCAGCTATTCAAGGTGGTGTATTGGCAGGAGAAGTTCAAGACTTGGTATTAGTAGACGTTACACCTTTATCCCTAGGTATAGAAACCTTAGGTGGAGTAACTACTAGATTAATCGAAAGAAATACAGCAATACCAACTAGGAAGAGTCAGATCTTTACAACTGCTGCAGATAATCAAACTGCCGTAGACATCCACGTTCTACAAGGTGAAAGACAAATGGCAGCAGACAATACTACCTTAGGTAGATTCCAATTATCAGGTATACCACCAGCTCCAAGAGGAGTACCACAAATTGAGGTAACCTTTGATATAGATGCTAACGGTATAGTAAATGTAAGTGCCAAGGATTTAGGTACTGGTAAAGAACAAAAAATAACTATTACTGCTTCTACAAGACTTTCTGATGAAGAAATAGAAAAGAAGATCAAGGAAGCAGAAATGTATGCTGAAGAAGATAAGAAGAAAAAAGAAAGAATTGAAACTAGAAACAATGCAGACACCTTAGTTTATCAAACTGAAAAGACCCTAAAGGATTTAGAAGGTAAAATAAGTGATGATGAAAAATCACAAGTAGAAGAAAAATTAAATGAATTGAAGAAGTCATTAGAAGGTGAAGACTACGACGAAATAAAGAAGAAAACTGAAGAATTAACAGAGAGCTTCTACAAGATTTCTCAAAAATTATATGAGCAACAAGCAAATCAAGGAGAAGGCTCATCTAATGATAATGATGATGTAGTCGATGCTGACTACGAAGTTGTAGATGAAGATTAATAATTCTTTCCAATTAAGCTAAATCATTTGATTTAGCTTATTGTTTGATATAATAGTTATAGTTTATATAAAAGGTTGGTGAAAGGATGGCAAAGAGGGATTACTATGAGGTTTTAGGTGTAGCAAGGGACGCAACAGAAGCCGATATAAAAAGAGCATATAGACAATTAGCCAAGAAATATCACCCTGATTTAAATCCAGATAATAAAGAAGAAGCTGAAGCAAAATTTAAAGAAATAAATGAAGCCTATGAAGTTTTATCTGATAGTGAAAAAAGAGCTAGATACGATAGATTCGGCCATGCAGGAGTAGACCCTCAAAATGGTGGAGCATATAGCCAAGATTTCGGTGGCTTTGGTGATATATTTGATGATTTATTCGATATTTTTGGTGGAGGCTTTTCTAGTAGTAGGAGAAGGCAAGGCCCTGTAAGAGGTGCAGATCTAAGATATGACCTAACCCTAGAGTTTAAAGAAGCGGTATTTGGTACAGAAAAGGAGATACAAATTAGAAGGACAGAAAACTGCACTACTTGCCAAGGTACAGGTGCTAAGCCTGGAACGGGAAAATCAACTTGTCCTACTTGTAATGGGGCAGGGGAAGTAAGATATGCCCAAAGAACCCCCTTTGGTCAATTTGTCAGGACCACCATATGTAATACCTGTGGCGGGACTGGTGAGATAATAAAAGAAAAATGTAATACCTGTGACGGTTCTGGGAAAGTAATAAAGACTAAAAAAATCAAAGTCAAGGTCCCAGCAGGTGTAGATACAGGCTCCATTATCTCCATGAAAGGAGAAGGAGAAGCTGGAGACAGGGGAGGTCCAAGTGGAGACTTATATATTTATATAAATGTTTTAGAGGATAAGGTATTTAGTCGGTTAGGCAATAATATTCATGTAAATATTCCCATTTCCTTTACTGAGGCAGCCTTAGGGGCAGAGATAGAAGTTCCAACCTTAGAAGGAATAGAAAAGTTCCAAATTCCTGAAGGTACACAAACAGGGACAGAGTTTAGGCTGAAGAATAAGGGAGTACCAAATCTTAGAGGTTATGGTAGGGGAGATTTGTACTTCACAGTAGACGTACAGGTTCCAACTAAGTTGACAGAGAAGCAAAAACAATTATTGAGGGAATTTGCTAAGGAAATGGGCGATAGTTTTAAGGAAAATAAAAAGGGATTTTTTAAGAAGATGAAGGACGCCTTCAATTAAGCAAAAAAGTAACAATACCTATTTTATTTTTTACTACTCTTGGGTATAATTAATTTAGATTTTATAAGATGGGAAGTGTAAATATGAATTGGGCTGAGGTTCAGATAAAAACTACACCAGAATATGAAGAGTTAATTTCTAGTATCTTATATGATGTGGGAGCTACAGGTTTAGCTATTGAAGATCCTAGGGACATACTAGAATTATCTCAATCTCCAGAAAGTTGGGCTTTTATAGATCCAGACTTAATCAATGTTGAATCAGATGATATTGTAATAAAAGCATATTTTTCTGAGGCAGAGGATTTAGATTATAAGATCCAGGAGATAAAATATAAAATCAATAATAATGAGATTTTAAAAGAAGTCAATCCAGAAGTAACAGTTACCATGGTAGATGATGAGGACTTTGCACAAAACTGGAAAAAGTACTACAAGCCTACTAAAATTGGAGAGAGAATAGTGATTAAACCTACTTGGGAGGACTATAGTCTTGAAGAAGGTGATATTTTAGTAGAATTAGATCCTGGTATGGCCTTTGGTACTGGAACCCATGAAACAACTATACTGTGCACTGAAGCCCTTGAAAGATATGTAAAGGAAGGACATACAGTCTATGATATTGGCTGTGGTAGTGGAATCCTAAGTATAGTAGCAGCAAAACTTGGAGCAAAAAAGGTAGTTGCAGTAGATTTAGATGAGGTCTGTATCAATGTGTCAAATGAAAATATCAGATTAAATGATGTAGAAGATATTGTAGAAGTTAAAAAAGGCAATCTCCTTGATGTGGTAGAAGGTAAGGCCAATATTATAGTTTCTAATATCATTGCAGAAATAATAGTAGAGATGATAAATGATTTAAAATCCCATTTAGAAGATAAAGGAATTTTTATTACATCAGGTATTATTGAAGATAAAATCCCCATGGTGGAAAAAGCCCTTATTGATAATGGATTTAAAATATTGGAAGTTAGCAAGAAAAATGAGTGGGCATTGATTATAGCTACTAATGATTAGGTGAATTTTATGCATAGATTTTTTGCAAATACAGATCAGTTAGTTGAAAATAATATTGAGATTTTAGGCAGAGATGTTAAACATATTAAAGATGTTTTAAGGTTAAAACCTAAGGAACAAATTGAAGTTGTCATAGATGGCTATGTTTATCTTTGTGAAATAATTTCACTGGAAAAGGATAAAGTCACAAGCCAAATTATTGAAAAACACAAAGGTACCAACGAATCTCCTATTCATATAGTATTATATCAAGGACTTGCCAAGGGGAATAAAATGGATACAATTATACAAAAATGTACGGAAATAGGCGTAATGGAATTTTACCCAGTGGCATTGAAAAGGTCAGTAGTTAAGGTTAAGGATATTAAAAAGGAACAGACTAAAGTCGAAAGATGGAATACAATAGCAGATGAGGCTGCCAAACAGAGTAAGAGAGACGTACTCCCAAAGGTCCACAATATTATTTCCTTCCAGGAGATGGTGGAAATACTTAAAGGTGAGAAGAATATTGTAGTTCCCTATGAAGAAGAAAAAACCAGTTTCATAAAAGGTAAGGTAAAACTAGAAGGGAATAAAATTCATCTAATCATAGGACCCGAGGGAGGGTTTGAGCCTGAAGAAATAAATATATTAAAATCTATAGGAGCAAAGACCGTAAGCCTAGGACCAAGAATACTTAGAACTGAAACGGCAGGAGTTGTTGCAGCTACCATCCTATTATATGAATTCGGAGATTTAGGAGTGATTTAATGAACACTGTAGCTTTTTACACCTTAGGATGTAAAGTAAACCAATATGAAACAGAAGCTATGGAAGAATTATTTGAAAAAAATGGATATAAAATAGTAAATGAAAATGAAGTTGCTGATATTTATGTAATAAATACTTGTACAGTAACTAATCTTTCAGATAGAAAATCAAGGCAATTTATATCTAGAGCTAAGAAAAATAACAAAGACGCCTTAATTGCAGTAGTAGGCTGTTATTCCCAAGTAGCCCCAGAGGAAGTATCTAAAATTGAAGGGGTAGACGTTATTATTGGAACAACTGATAGGAATAAAATAGTAGAATTATGTGAAAAGGCAAAGGCAAATAAGGAAAAGATAAATATAGTAAGAAATATAAAGGCCCACAAAGAATTTGAATCTATAAAAATAAAGGATATAAAGTCCAAAACTAGGGCCTATATAAAAATACAGGATGGTTGCAACCAATTCTGTTCCTATTGTATCATACCCTATGCTAGGGGCCCTATTAGGAGTAGGGCTTTAGATGACATTCTAAAGGAAACCAAAAACCTAGCAGAGGCAGGATTTAAAGAAATAGTCCTTACAGGTATACATGTGGCATCCTATGGTAAGGATATAAAGAATATTTCTTTAATAGAAGTGCTGGAAGAAGTAGGTAAAATAGATAAGATTGAAAGAATTAGGCTAAGCTCTATCGAGCCTACTTTAATAGACCATGAGTTTATGGATAGAATAGTTAAAATAGGCAAAGTATGCGACCATTTCCATCTATCCTTACAATCTGGTTCTCCTACTGTCTTAAAGAGAATGAATAGGAAATATACACCTGAACAGTACAAGGATATAGTCAATATAATTAGGCAATATATGCCTAATGCTGGTATAACAACAGATATAATAGTTGGATTTCCTGGAGAGACAGATGAAGAGTTTAACGAAACCTATGAATTTGTAAAAGAAATCGGTTTTTCCAGAATCCATGTATTTAAATATTCTCCTAGACGAGGAACACCAGCTGCCAAATATGAAAAGCAAGTAGATGGAAATGTGAAAAATATAAGGTCAGAAAGACTAATTTACTTAGGGGAAGAACTAATGAAGAGATTCAACTCTAATTTCATAGATGCCACTTTATCCGTATTATTGGAGGAGAAAAGCAAGAAGGATAAGGATTTAATGGAAGGCTATACGACAAACTACATTAGAGTTAAGGCAAAGAAGGATTTAAGCCTTATTGGACAAATAGTAGATGTAAAAATCAAAGAAGGAAAAGATGACTACTTAGTAGGAGATATAACCGATTAAGGATAAGGAGGTGGAAAGCTTGGATAACTGCATTTTTTGCAAAATTGTAAAAGGTGAGATACCTAGTACCATACTCTATGAAGATGAAAAGGCCATAGCCTTCGAAGATGTTAACCCTCAAGCTCCAGTTCATTTTTTAGTTATTCCTAAAGAACATATTGTTTCTGCTAAGTATATAGATGAATCCAATAAGGATCTAATGGGTCATCTTTTATTCATAGCTTCTAAATTAGCTAAGGAAAAAGGGCTTGAAGAAGGATACAGAATTGTAAACAACTGCGGGGCCGATGGGGGACAAACTGTAGACCATATCCATTTTCATGTTCTAGGTAAGAGAAAAATGTTGTGGCCACCAGGCTAAAAACTAGTTGAAATATTTGAAATAATAATGTATAATGGTCTAGTGCACAACCCTTGATAGGTATAGTATCGGGTACTCTTGTAGTAGAGAGGGGAGGGAGAAGTCTATGGCAGAAATTAGAGTTGGAGAAAATGAATCTCTTGATAATGCTTTGAAAAGGTTTAAAAGACAATGTGCTCGAGCTGGCGTTCTAGGAGAAGTCAGAAAAAGAGAACATTATGTAAAACCAAGCGTAAGACGTAAAAAGAAATCTGAAGAAGCTAGAAGAAAGAAATATTCTAGATTTTAATGAGAAGGTGAATCAATGTCTCTTAAAGATAAATTAATGGAAGACTTGAAAGACTCCATGAAGAGTAAAGACAAAGTCAAAAAAGATACTATAACTATGGTAAGGGCAGCAATCAAACAGAAAGAGATAGATGAAAGAATAGAGCTTTCTGATGAAGATATATTAGACATTATTGCTAAACAGCTGAAGGAAAAAAGAATGGCCATTGAAGATTTCAAGAAGGGTCAAAGAGAAGATTTGGTCAAATTGACTGAACAAGAAATAGATATTCTTTTACAATACTTACCTG
Source organism: Tissierellia bacterium (assembly GCA_012728125.1). GTDB lineage: Bacteria > Bacillota > Clostridia > Tissierellales > Tissierellaceae > JAAYFT01. Next base: position 21,403 of record JAAYFT010000150.1, read on the forward strand.
AACAGCTTACAGAGGAAGAAGTAGAACAAATCGTTCTAGAAACTATAAAAGAAGTCAATGCGAAATCTGTTAAGGACATTGGAATTATAATGAAGGCTGTAATGCCAAAGGTTAAAGGTAGGACTGATGGCAATATTGTAAATAAAATAGTTAGAAAGATTTTAAACTAACCTGGGTTATCCCAGGTTTTTTTATTAAGTTTTTTGTTAAATATTTGTTTTACTCTTTAATTTTTCAAATTTTTGGGTAATAGTATAATATATATATTATAACTAATAATAAATAAAACAGGGGGTGGATAAATGCAAAAAAGATTTATTGTACTTCTTATTCTACTTATAGCTTTAGTACTACCAAGTATAAGTTTTGCAGATATAAATGATGTTTATGTTATTCCTATAAAGGGTGACATTAATCGTGCAACTTATAACTTCCTTAATCATACAATGGATAAGGTAATTAAGGAAAACCCTAAAGCTATTATATTTGAAATAGATACCTATGGTGGAGTAATCGTGGAAGCAGAAAAGATAAAGAATTTAATCATTTCTTCACCAGTTCCCACCATTGCCTATGTAAACAATAAAGCGGAATCTGCTGGGGTCTTAATAGCCATAGCAGCAGATAATGTTGTCGTATCTAATACAGCTACTATTGGTTCTGCTGAAACAATTCCCAACACTGAAAAAGTCCTATCTATGTGGCGAGGTCTCCTTAGAGATACAGCCCAATACAGGAATAGGGATCCAGAAATAATTGAAGCTATGGCAGATAAGGATATTGAAATAGAAGGCTTGATAGAAAAAGGCAAATTACTGAATTTAACTTCTCATGAAGCGGTAAAATACGGTATAGCAGATTTGGCCACTGATAGTTATGATGATATACTTGAGTTTTTCGATTTGGCTAATGTAAATATAAACCATGTAGAGGAAAGTTTACAAGTTAAACTAGCAAAATACATTTCAAATCCCTATATAAGCAGTTTGTTGCTAACCATAGGATTTGTAGGTTTAGTAATTGAAATATTGACTCCAGGCTTTGGCATAGGAGGTACTATAAGTATTATAGGTTTTGGTTTATACTTTGGTGGAAATATTTTAGCAGGTAATTCCCATTGGACATCTTTAATCCTATTTGTTACAGGATTAATACTATTGGTTATTGAGGCCATGATACCAGGCTTTGGACTACCTGGCATCAGCGGCATAATACTGGTCCTAATAGGTACAGTTCTGGCAATGGGCTCATTAAAAACTGCTGTAGTGTCCCTTAGTATAGCCATACTTATAACTACCATAGTCACCATAGTCCTTATTAAGATGGGATATAGAAGCAAACTATTGAACAAGATAGTACTAGACACAGCTCATGAAGGTGAAAGGGGTTATTTAAGTGTAGATTCCCCAATAGACTATCTTAACAAAGAAGGAAAATCTATTACAGAACTTCGCCCTGCTGGGTTTATTGAAATAGATGGTGAAAAATTAGACGCATTATCCGATGGAGGTTTCATACCAAAGGAAATGCCAATAAAAGTAGTAAGGGTAGAAGGATCAAAAATATTCGTAAGGAGGTTGTAACATGCCATTTTTTGTACCAGTGGGTTTAGCCCTAATCATTATTATTCTTGTTATTCTTTTCTTCACATTTATACCTGTAGGACTTTGGATAACAGCCTACTTTTCAGGGGTTAAAATTTCCATGGCAACACTAATAGGTATGAGACTTAGGAGAGTTGCCCCATCAAGAATTGTTAATCCAATGATTAAAGCAACTAAGGCAGGACTAGTGATTAAGATCAATGAACTGGAAGCCCATTACCTAGCTGGAGGTAATGTAAATACCTTAGTTGATGCTTTAATAGCAGCCCAAAGAGCTAATATACCTTTAGTATTTGAAAGGGCAGCTGCTATAGATCTAGCAGGTAGAAATGTGTTAGAAGCAGTACAGGTATCTGTTAATCCAAAGGTAATAGAAACCCCTCAAATAGCAGCAGTTGCTAAAGACGGTATTGAAGTAATAGTTAAAGCAAGGGTTACTGTAAGAGCAAATATTGAAAGACTAGTAGGAGGAGCAGGAGAGGAAACTATAATAGCTAGAGTAGGGGAAGGTATTGTAACTACAGTAGGTAGTTCTGAATCCCATAAGGATGTACTGGAAAACCCAGACAGTATATCTAAAACCGTATTAGATAAGGGATTGGATTCAGGAACAGCCTTTGAAATCCTATCCATAGATATAGCCGATGTTGATGTAGGAAGAAATATAGGTGCAAAATTAACTATGGATCAAGCTGAAGCTGAAAAGAGAATTGCTCAAGCTAAGGCAGAAGAAAGAAGAGCCATGGCAGTGGCAAGAGAGCAAGAGATGAGAGCAGAAGTCCAAGCCATGAAAGCCAAGGTAGTAGAGGCAGAGGCAGAAGTACCGTTGGCTTTAGCAGCAGCCTTAAAAGAAGGGAAACTTGGTGTAATGGATTATTATAACATGAGAAATCTATTGGCAGATACAGATATGAGATCCGCCATATCTAAGATAGTTGACGAAGACAATAAGCAAGAATAAGGAGGGATTATATGCCCAGTCCTTTACTGTTCTTTATATTCATCATAATAGTAGACTTAATACTTAAATCCCTCAAAGATAAAAAGAATATAGATATGGCTAAGGAAAGAAGGCAAAGGGAGTTAGGGAAAGGTCAACCTTCTAAAACTAGGCCAATTGCAGATTTAAGGAAGATTTTAGAGGAAGAAATTCAAAAGGAAAGACAAAGAGCTAGGCAAAGTGAAATTCCTAGGAGAAGAATAGAAAGCCAGCCAAAAGCTACAGTTCAAGCTACTAGGGATGTAGAAGCACCAATGCCCAGTAGTGTGGAACCCGATTATTCAGTTAGTACAAAAACTGAGAAAGTTTCAGATTATGGTGAAAAAAAAGATAAAGAATCAAAATCTAAAGTAAAAATTAACCCTAGGGAAGAGATTATTAAGGGGATAATTTTTTCAGAAGTATTATCTAAACCAAAGAGTTTACAAGGTCAGAGAAGAAGTCTGTAATTTTTACAGGCTTCTTTTTCATTGGTATAGTCTATATTTAAGGGGCATAGAATTTATTGGAGGGGTTAGGATGAAAAAAAAGATAGAGAATATGAAATATAATATCTCTGAAGCTTTCGAACTACCTAGGGATATAATAATGGATTTGCCCAAATTAACAGTTTTAGGAGATAAGGAAGCCTCTTTATTAAACCATAAGGGGATTATTGAATATACCAAAGAAACTATTAGAGTTAATACAAAAAGCGGAATATTTAAAATAACAGGAGAGGACTTAGAAATTAAAACCATACTTGCTGAAGAAATTATTATTGTAGGCAGGATCAAGAATATTGAAATAATAAGCTAGGGAGTGTTAATATGCTAGCTATAAAAATATGGAATTATTTTAAAGGATATGTTATTATTAGGGTTGAGGGATTAACTCTTGAAAGATTATTGAATTTAGCTGCTAGTCATGATATATATCTGTGGGACGTTAAAAGAATTAATAATATAGTCCTAGAGATGAAGTCTACTACAAGAGGCTTCAAAGAACTAAAAAAAATTGTAAAAAAAGTAGGTTGCAGGGTAGAGATCACAAATAAAACCGGATTTCCTTTTTTACTAATGAAGCTAAGAGAACGAAAAATGTGGGTAGGAGGATTTTTATTATTTTGGGCAATAATATTTTTCCTATCCTCTTTAATATGGAAGATAGACATTGTTGGCAATGAACAAACCCCAAGGGAAGAAATAATTTCCCTATTAAAAAACAATAATATAACTGTAGGAAAAATTAAATATAGGCTAGATAAAGAAGATATAAAAGACCTATTAATAGAAAACTATGACTACTTCTCCTTTGTTTCAGTAAATATAAAGGGGACTAAACTAACTATAGAAGTAAAAGAACAAGACCTGCCACCAGAAAGGGTAGATAAAAATTATCCCTGCCATATTGTAGCTAAGAAAAAGGGAGTAATTGTAAAAGTAGTACCTAAAAATGGGAAAGCGGTGGTGGAAAAGGGTAAAGTAGTAAATCCAGGTGAAATTCTAATTACAGGCATAATCACCAGTGAATTTGGTGGTGAAACCCATCTTGTTCACGCTGAAGGAGAAGTATTGGCCCTTACTAGATATAGTAGTATTATTAGAGAACCAATAGTAAAAAATGAGGAGAGGTTTACAGGAAAAACCTTTACCCAAAAAGGAATTAAAATTGGAGATAAGGGTATTCAATTTATGAAAGGCGACATACCCTTTGAAAACTATAAGGAATTTGTTGAGGAAAAGAGCCTCATAAATTTAGAAAAATATGATATTGATTTTCCTATTAAGATAGTAACCTATGAGTATAGGGAAGTTGAATTAAAGGAAGTTAAGCAAAATATAGATTTTTTGAAAAATGCAAACCAAATAGCAGCTACTAAGGAGATAAACAAGGAGCTGCCACCTAATGCACAAATACAGTCTAAAAACATAAGACATCAGATAGATGACAACATATTGACAACTCAGGTTATAATAGAAACCATAGAAGATATAGGAAAGAAACTAATTATAAATAACAGGGAGGATTAGATTTGTCAAACAATTTACATGATAATTCCATAGCTATTGAAAATACACAGATTATTCGAGAAATCTTTGGAGATTTTGATGAAAACATTCATATTATTAGGGAAGAATTAGGAGTGGATATCCATATAAGAAACGGAGAAATCAAATTATATGGAGAAGAGATAGCTATAGACCTAGGAAAGAAATTAATTTATAATTTAATTGAAATCATAAATAAACAAAAGAAGTTAGATAAACAAGATTTAAGATATGCTATACAACTCTTGCTAAATGGCAAAGAGGAATATGTAAAGGAGCTGTTAAAAGAAGTAGTATGCGTAACTGCTTCAGGGAAAAGTATTAAACCTAAGACCATAGGACAAAAAAGATATTTAGATGCAATTAGAAAGAACGATATTGTATTTTGTATTGGGCCTGCAGGTACTGGAAAGACATATTTAGCCATGGCCATGGCAGTACAGGCTTTAAAAAACAAAGAAGTTAATAGGCTTATACTTACAAGGCCAGCAGTGGAAGCAGGTGAAAGCTTAGGTTTTTTACCTGGAGATTTACAAGAAAAGGTAGACCCATATCTAAGACCTATCTACGATGCCTTATTCGATATTCTTGGAGCAGAATCTTATGCTAGATATATAGAAAAGGGCTTAATAGAAGTGGCACCACTGGCCTATATGAGAGGTAGAACTTTGGACTCATCTTATATAATCTTAGACGAAGCTCAAAATACTACTAATGAACAGATGAAGATGTTTTTAACCAGATTAGGTTTTGGGTCCAAGGCAATAATTACTGGCGATATTACACAAATTGATTTATCAAAGGGAAAGGAGTCAGGCCTAAAAACTATTACCAAAATATTAGATAATGTAAAGGGAATTGATTTTATATATCTTACAAAGCATGATATAGTAAGACATCCGTTAGTTCAAAGGATTATAGAAGCCTATGATAAATACGAAAGTAAGTAACTTAACCTAAGGGGGGGTTCCTATGGCTACTAAAGATAAATTTTTTAAAGAAAATAGAAGATTATATAATGGGTTATTGCTTGTAATTTTTACAGCAACCCTTTTTTTTATAACTATTTACAAAGTGGAGCAGGATAAATTAGACTTAAAACTTGGAGATATAGCCCCCATAGATATAAGGGCAACCAAGGATTTAGAAGATATCCATACTACTGAAAGGCTCAAAAAGGAAGCAGCAGAAAAAGTAGAGCCACGGTATAGAATCCATCCATCTGTTCAAATGGGGATGAAAAACCAAATAAAGGACTTTTTAGATACTACAAGGGATATTAAAGCCATCGAAAACTTAAGTACAAGTAAAAAAGCAGAGCAGTTAATGGAAAGCCAAAGTCTAGGCTTAACCGATAATGAAATATTAATGGCTGTGAGGATGGATTATAAGACATTAAATAACCTAGAAAACAACTTATTTGACTTAATAAATCAGATTATGGGAAATGGCATAAGGGAAACGGAAATAGAATATGAAAAGAACAATCTAAAAAGCACCTTCGAGTCACTGGAAATGTCTGACCAAGAAAAACAATTGGGACTTGCATTGATGCTGGCCACTATTAAACCTAATGAATTTATAGATGTGGCTGAAACCCAAAGAAAACAAAATGAAGAAGTAGATAAGATAGAAACGGTTATACTAAAGGAAAATGAAATCATTGCTCCCCAAGGTTCAACCATTGGAGAGAGGGAGCTGGATTTAATCAGGGAATCAGGGCTTTTAAAAGAAGATAACAAAATCCCAGTTGTAACTATATTGGGAATAGTCATATTAATCTCTTTGATTTTGCTCATTATAATTGGTTATATATATTATTATAATAAAGAGATCTTGTACAATAATAGGCTATTGATAGTGCTCATTATTACTTTGGCTGTAATATTGATAAGTAAAGAATTGTACAATATTTCACCCTATATAATGCCCATAGGAACAGCAGCCCTATTAATATCCATCTTAATTGACCCTAGGTTAGGCTTTGTGATTAATATTTTCCTATCCTTCTATTTGGGATTTTTACTAAAATTAGATGGAAGCCTATCTACCATGTATATCGTCTCTGGCAGTATAGCTTCCTTATTGGCAATTAAACAAGATCAAAGATATAATATTTTAATTAGCGGATTTATTATTGGGATCGTTAATATACTAAGCTTAACATCTTATGGCTTAGCCTTAAATGTGGCTGGAATAGAGTCATTTTCCCAAGCCGGCTATAGTTTTTTAAACGGAATCATATCTGCCATTTTAGCCTTGGGTTCATTACCCCTATGGGAAAATGTATTTTCTGTTTTGACTACTATAAAACTATTAGAACTATCTAATCCAAACCAGCCATTGCTAAAAAAACTATTGTTAGAAGCTCCAGGTACCTACCACCATAGTATTTTAGTTGGGAATCTGGCTGAATCTGCAGCAGAGTCTGTGTCAGCTAACCCCCTATTAGCAAGGGTAGGAGCATATTACCATGATATTGGAAAAACCGTAAGACCATTTTACTTTGCAGAAAATCAATTTGGTATGGAAAATCCCCATGATAAACTCCAGCCTATGCAGAGTACATCCATAATTACATCCCATACTACTGATGGGGTAGCCTTAGGCAAGGAAGAAAAACTACCTGAGGAAATACTAGATATTATAGAACAACACCATGGGGATACTATAGTAGCCTACTTTTATCATAAGGCCAAGGAAGAAAACAAGGATATTGAAATTTCAATAGATGAATTTAGATATAAAGGAAGAAAACCTCAAACTAAGGAAGCTGCCATAGTTATGTTGGCTGATTCTTCAGAGGCAGCTGTTAGGAGTATGAAAGACATTAATAAGGAAAAGATTGAAGATATGGTAAGAAAAGTTGTAAAGGGAAAGGTAAAGGATGGCCAGTTAGATGAATGTGATATAACCCTAAAGGAAATAGAGGTTATTATCAATTCTTTTGTAAAGGTCTTAACTGGAATCTACCATGACCGAATCGAATATCCTAAAACTGAAGAAAAATCGGAGGCATAAGTATGGAGATCTATATTGATAATAGGCAAGATAAGATATTAATAGATGATAGTATTCATGGATTAATAGAAAAAACTATTGAAGAAGTATTATTATCAGAAGGTGAGTCCTTAAACTGCGAAGTCAGTATATCTTTCGTAGACAATGAAGAGATTAGGGAATTAAATAGGGAATATAGGGGAGTAGATAAGGAGACAGATGTCTTATCTTTTCCCTTAGGAGATAGCCTGTTGGCAGATGGGCCAAGACTATTAGGAGATATAATTATTTCCTTGGAAAAGGCCCTAGAACAATCCAAAGATTTTGGCCATTCCATAGAAAGGGAAATCGCTTATTTAACTGCCCATTCCATGTTACACCTATTAGGCTATGACCATGAAGAAGAGGAAGAAAAGCTTATTATGCGAGGAAGGGAAAAGGAAATAATGAGAAGGCTGGGTATTTTTAAGGATGTAAAAGGAGAATAATAATGAGGAAATCTCTAATAGATAGCTTTAATTTTGCCGTCAATGGGATTATATCAGCCCTTAAAACCGAAAGGAATATGAGGATCCATTACCTCATTGCCATCATCGTTATAATCCTAAGTCTCTTTTTTGATTTTTCACGAACAGAACTCTTGCTACTCATCTTCGCCATATCCTTAGTAATAGTTGCTGAATTATTTAATACTGCTATAGAGAAGGTTGTAGATTTAATTACAGATAGATATCATCCCCTGGCAAAACTGGTTAAGGATATATCTGCTGGAGCTGTACTTATTGCAGCCATAAACTCCATAGTAGTTGGATACTTGCTATTCTTCGACAAGCTTAGCTATTATACGGATTTTTTATTAATTAAAATATCCAATTCATCTACCCATCTAACCTTCGTGGCATTATTTGTGGTAATTCTTTTGACTGTAGGACTTAAAGCCTTGTTTTATAAAGGAAAGGGTACCCATTTCCAAGGTGGAGTTGTAAGCGGACATTCATCAGTAGCATTTTGCATAGCTACCATTGTGTCCTTACTGGCAAAAAATATGCTAGTAACTACTTTAACCTTCGCTCTAGCAGTTTTAGTAGGTGAAAGTAGAATAGAAGGAAAGATTCATACCTTCATAGAAGTCTTACTGGGTGCTATTTTAGGCATATTAGTAGGTATAATCATATTTAAAGTCATCGGATAAGGGGGATAAAAGTGAAACTGAAGATTAAAATAGGATTATTAACAATATTTATAGCCCTATTGGCAAGTAGTTGTAAAAATGAAAAAGCAGAGGAACCTGTAGTAGTGGTGGAAGAAGAACCTATAGTTATTGAAGAGGAGGAGCCAGTAGAGCTAGAAGAGGAAGTACCTGAAAAAATAGGTATACCATCACCATTAAGTGGTATATATGCAGAGGAGGAGAAGGTAAATCGTAGGCCTGTGGCAGTTATGTTTGATAATCATAATAGGGCTAGGTGGCAAGCAGGCCTTAAAGATGCAGAAATAGTCTACGAGTTTTTAGTAGAAGCGCCCTATACAAGATATTTGGGGATATTTTTGATAAACGACCCTCCATCTATTGGACCAATTAGGAGTGCTAGACCATATTTCGTAACTACAGTATTGGAATACGATGCTGTTTATGTAAGGGTTGGTGGTAGTGAAGCAGCTAAGCAAGATGTAAAAACATTAAAAATAGCTGATATAGATGGACTAAGTAGTTCAAATAAGGTTTTTTGGAGAGTATCCCATAAGAAAATGCCACACAACCTATACTCTAGTATGGAAGCCATAAGGACAAGCCAAGAAGAAAGAAAATATAGGATGGTAGGTGAATTTACACCATTTAAATTCCATGAAGATGAAGTGGATATGGAAGGTAGTGTAGCCAATAAGGTTATAATAAATTATAGGAAGGACAATACTACTGAATATATTTATGATGAAGACAAAAAGATTTACATAAGACATAAAGATGGCAAGTTACATATAGACGAAATAGATGAAAGTCCAATCATTGCTAAGAATATTATAATCCAAGTAGCAAAGACTAGAGTAATAGACAATGAAGGAAGATTAGATATTCAATTAGTAGGAGAAGGAGAGGGAAAATATATTACCAATGGAAAAGCAATAGATGTGAGATGGGAGAAGAAGTCTAGACATGAAAAAACAATTTTTTATGATTTAGATGGGAATGAAATAATATTAAATCCTGGGGTTACTTGGATTCAAGTAGTAGAGCCTAGGACAGAAACAATAATAGAGTAATACTAGCTAATATACTCTTTAAAGAGGGAGGTTTATATGGATAAGAAGGAATTGATTAGAAAAGCTTTAGAAGCTAAGGAAAAAGCCTATGTCCCATATTCTAATTTCCACGTAGGGGCAGCCTTAATTACAGAAGATGATGAGATTTTTACTGGATGTAATATTGAAATATCTTCCTATTCTCCTACCATATGTGCAGAAAGGACGGCTATTTTTAAAGCTATTTCAGAAGGCCATAAGAAGATAAAGGCAATAGCAGTAGTTGGAGATAGCGATTTTACTTATCCCTGCGGTGTTTGCAGGCAAGTTATAAGGGAATTTAGCAAGGATGCTACTATTATCGTTGCCAATTCTGAAGATAACTATAGGGAGTATAAATTAGCAGACCTATTACCCCATAGCTTTGGACCAGAGGATTTAGAAAATAGTAGGAGTGAAGAAGATGTATAAATCAGGATTTGTAACTATTGTAGGCAGACCAAACGTAGGTAAATCAACCTTACTTAATAGGATAATAGGTGAAAAGATCTCAATTATATCTGATAAGCCTCAAACTACAAGAAATAAAATTCAAATGGTGTATACAGAAGAAAATTGCCAAATCGTATTTCTTGATACGCCAGGCATACAAAATCCCAAGAATAAGCTTGGGGAGTATATGTTGAAGGTATCTAAGAGTACCTTGGAAGAAGTTGATATAGTTACTTTTATGGTAGATAATAGTATGGAAATCGGACCTATGGATAAAATGATAATAGAAGATTTGAAAAAGATATCTACTCCAATAGTACTAGTAATAAATAAAATAGATATGCTAGAGGGAGATGAAGTATTACAGTTAATAGATAAATATAGGAGGCTTAACTTATTTGAAGAAATAATACCTTTATCTGCCCTAAACAACGACAATGTTAACAGGTATATAGAAGTATTAAAGAGCAAATTACCAGAAGGACCCCAATATTTCCCCGAAGATATGATAACAGACCAGCCTGAGCGATTTATCATTGCAGAGATAATAAGGGAAAAGGCCTTACTTAGTCTAGATGAAGAAGTACCCCATGGTATATATGTTGAAATCCAAGGCATTAAGGAAAGGGAAGACAAAGATATAATAGATGTATTTGCAAATATATACTGTGAGAAGGAGTCCCATAAAGGAATAGTAATTGGAAAAAGAGGGGCAAAGCTAAAAGAAATAGGCCAAAATGCCAGAATGGATATAGAAGCCTTATTAGGCAGCAAAGTTAACCTTCAACTATGGGTAAAGGTAGAAAAAAACTGGAGAGAAAGGGAAAGCAAAGTTAGATACTTTGGATATAAATAATTAGGGGAGGACTATGTTAAGAACAGAAGGAATAGTTTTAAAAGAAATGAGATATAAGGATACTAGCAAGATCCTTAGTATCTACACGAAAAAATATGGAAAGATTACTGCCATGGCAAGAGGGGCTTATAGGCCCAAATCTAAGATAATTGCCAATACACAACTCTTTTCCTATAATGAATATCAACTGTACAAGGGAAGAAATTTTTATTATATTAACCAGGCAGATATAATCGATTCCTTCTATGATATAAGGGAGAGAATCGAAAGGGTTGTTTATGGACAGTATATGTTGGAACTAATTGAAAAATCCATGGAAGAAGGACAAGAAAATCCGAAACTCTTCATGCTTCTATTAAAGGGGCTGAAGATCTTGTCTAATATGGACGGGGATTACTTAAAATTCATCATTGCCTATGAGTTGAAATTTATTTCTTTTTTAGGATATAGGCCATTTCTAAACAGGTGTGTACTATGTGGTAATGAAGATATCAATAATATAAGATATAGTCCTAAGGAAGGAGGTATTATCTGTTATAAGTGTTTTAGCCTTGATTCTTCAAGTATTTATCTAAACGACAGTTTATATAAAGGCATAAATGAATTATTATACATCCCCTTAGATAAAATCCATAGAGTTCAACTTTCCGCAGAAAACTTAAAAAGAATCCATGAAATTATAGTAGAGCATATTCTTTATAATATAGATAGAAATAAGTTAAATACCTTAAATTTTATACAAGCCTTAGAGTCAACTTAAATACTTGACAAGAAAATATATTTTTGCTAAATTATAACGTAGAATTGTACATAGTATACGATGACGAAGAATTATCAATTGTAATTATTTAAGAGAGTCTAGGCTGGTGGGATCTAGATATAATTACTATTGAGGGATGGCACTTCGGAGTATATTTTTTAAAGGGAACACCTACTATTAGGTGTTAAATAGGGTGGAACCGCGGAAGTTAACCTTTCGTCCCTATGGGGATGACTAGGTTTTTTTGTTATTTGTCATTAATTGAAATGAGGAGGTTGTTTTATGTATTTCCAGGATTTAATGTTGAAATTACTGGAGTATTGGGGAAATAAGGGTTGCATAATATTAGAACCTTACGATACAGAAAAAGGCGCAGGTACTATGAGTCCTTACACTTTTCTTAAAGCATTAGGGCCAGAACCTTGGAAGGTGGTTTATGTGGAACCTTCAAGAAGGCCTGCAGATGCTAGGTATGGGGAAAATCCCCATAGGGTGTATCAACACCATCAATTGCAAGTAATCTTAAAACCTTCACCAGACGATATACAAGACCTATATCTAGACAGCTTAAAAGCCATAGGAATAGACCCATTAAAGCATGATATAAGATTTGTTGAAGATAACTGGGAAGCCCCAACCTTAGGTGCTTGGGGATTAGGCTGGGAAGTATGGTTAGATGGTATGGAAATTACCCAATTTACCTATTTCCAACAGGTAGGCAGCATCAACTGTGAAATAGAATCTGCTGAGTTAACCTATGGATTAGAGAGAATCGCCATGTACCTACAAGACGTGGACAATATTTTTGATATAAAGTGGAATAAAGATTTTACTTATGGAGATATATTTAAAAAAGCGGAATATGAACATTCAGTTTATAGTTTTGAAAAGGCAGATATAGATACATTAAAAGGCCTATTTAACACCTATGAAGAAGAAGTTAAAAAGATCTTAGACGATGGCCTTGTTTTACCTAGCTATGACTATGTTCTAAAATGTTCCCATACCTTCAATATATTAGATGCCAGGGGAGCAGTATCAGTATCAGAGAGAACAAACTATATAGGCAGAGTAAGAAACTTAGCTAGATTAGTTGCAGCTAAATACTTGGAACAAAGAAAAGAAATGGATTATCCTCTATTGAAAAGGGAGGGTCAGTAATGAGCAAAAAATACTTATTAGAAATAGGGGTAGAAGAATTACCTGCTAGGTTTATAGGTGATGCTTTAAATCAATTAAAGGAAAGTACTATTAACCTTTTAGGTGATGAAAGAATAAAATATGAAAGTATAAAAACTTTTTCTACACCAAGAAGATTAACTATTATAGTTGAAGGATTAGATGAGAGACAAGAGGATATAGAAGAGACAGTAAAAGGTCCAGCTAAAAAGATAGCCTTTGATGAAGAAGAAAACCCAACTAAAGCTTTACTGGGCTTCATGAGAGGTCAAGGCGTTGATATTTCTTCAATCTATGTTGATGACCATAATGGAGTAGACTATGTCTTTGCTAGAAAAAAGATAGCAGGAAGAACCATAGAAGAGATTCTAAGTTTAAATATGCCTAAAGTAATTAAAGGCATTAATTTCCCTAAATCAATGAAATGGGGCGGAAAAAACTTAAGGTTTGCTAGACCTATTAGATGGATAGTATCTTTATTAGAAGATAAGGTACTGCCCTTTGATTTAGAAGGAATTCAGGTTTCCAATATTTCAAAGGGACATAGGTTTTTAGGTAGCAGCGAGATTATCATAGAAAAAGTAGATGATTATGCTAATCTTCTTAGAGAAAACTTCGTTATAGTAGACCAAGAGGAAAGAAAAGAGATAATAAAATATGGTTCAGAAAGATTAGCAAAGGAAAGAGGAGGAAACATCCAAAAGGACGAAAAACTTCTAGACGAAGTAACAAACATAGTTGAATACCCAACTCCTATAATAGGTAGAATTAAAGATGAATATTTATCATTACCTCCTGATGTAGTAATAACCCCAATGAAGGAACATTTAAGGTTTTTCCCAGTACTAGATGATAAGAACAGATTACTCCCATATTTTATTACCGTAAGAAATGGTAACAAGGACTTTATCGAAACAGTAATCAAGGGTAATGAAAAGGTCCTTGGTGCAAGGCTAGAAGACGCCAAATTCTTCTATATGGAAGATATACAAAAACCATTAGAGTCCTATGTTGAAGACCTGCAAAAAATTACTTTCCAAGAAAAACTAGGAACCTTATATGATAAAACTAAAAGGGTACAAAAACTAGCTGAAAAAATTGGAGAATACTTAGAAGTCGGAGAAGAAACAGAAAAGAATATAGAAAGGGCCGGCTATTTATGTAAGGCAGACTTAACTACTAAAATGGTAACAGAGTTTACAGAACTTCAAGGTAAGATGGGTATGGAGTATGCCCGCAACTCAGGAGAAAATGAAATAGTTAGCTTGGCCATTTTCGAACAGTATTTACCAAGATTTTCGGGAGACGACCTGCCTACAACTACTGCAGGGTCAGTTTTAAGTATTGCAGACAAGATGGATTCCATAGCAGGCTTATTCGCCATAGGTATACATCCTACTGGGTCACAGGACCCCTTTGGGCTTAGAAGGCAAGCTTTAGGAGTAATCAATATAATAATAGATAAGCAGCTTAACTTATCAATAAAAGAGCTTATTGAAACAGCTCTATATATCTACGTAGAGGTAAATGGATTGGCCTTTGATTACGACAAAGTTAAAGGGGAAATTGAAGAATTTTTCAAAGGCAGAATAAGAAACATGTTCATCGATACTGGCATAAGATATGATATAGTAGATGCAGTATTGGCAGCTGATATTGATGATATCTATGATATGAAGATAAGGGCAAATAAGCTTAATGAATGGTTGAGAAAAGAAGGTTTAGCTGAAATATTAACTGCCTTTAATAGGGTAGCTAATCTAGCAGAAAAAGCAGAATCTGATGAAGTACAAAGAGACTTACTAAATGAAGATGAGCTTGAACTATATGAAAGCTTCTATAGCATCGAGGAAAAAGTAGAGAATTTTATTAGCAAAAAAGAATATGATAAAGCTTTAGATAATTTAGTAACCTTAAAAGACCCAATAGATAATTTCTTCGACAAGGTTATGGTTATGGTAGAGGATGAAGTAATAAGAAATAACAGACTGGGATTACTGAGAAAAATCTACAATATGATGATTAAAATCTGTGATTTATCAAAGATAGTTAATAAATAGATACTACTTAAATTATCAAAGCCTAAATGTTAGGGGGAGTTTACTATTCAATTAAACGAGAGACAGGAAAAGATAATAGAAATAGTTAAAAAGAATCAACCCATTACATCAGAGGCTATAGCAAATAAATTAAGCCTAACTAGGGCAACCCTACGACCAGATTTAGCTATTTTAACCATGGCTGGCATATTGGATGCAAGGCCAAAAGTTGGATACTTTTATACAGGCAAGACAAAATTCTCATTTATTTCAGAGAAGATTAGAGATATAAAAGTATCAGAAGTTAAATCTGTACCCGTTGTTGTAGATGAATCTACCAGTATTTATGATTCCATTGTATTAATGTTTTTGGAAGATGTAGGTTCTATCTTTGTAACAAGTGATGGATTTTTATCAGGAGTAGTATCGAGGAAAGATTTTATTAAGTCTGCCCTAGGTGGCGTAGATTTAAATAAAATGCCAATTGGGATGATAATGACTAGAATGCCAAATGTAATCTATATAAAAGAAGATGACGATATTTTAGAAGCTGCCGTAAAACTAATAGACCACGAAATAGATAGCCTGCCTGTCGTGGAAGAGGATAATGATGGTAAGGGCTATAAGGTAATTGGCAGAGTAACGAAAACAACAATTACTAGATTGTTTGTTGAACTAGGAAAAGAAGATTAAAGGGGGGAAAATAATGAAAAACACTTTGACTGTATATGTATTATCAGATTCCATAGGCGAAACTGGTGAACTACTAGCTAAAGCAGCCTTAAGTCAATTTAATTCAGGTAAATATCATATTAAAAGATTTCCTTTTGTTAATGATAAAGAGCAGATATTAGAAGTATTCAGTGAAGCAAGAAAAGAACCAAGTATTATTATTTTCACCATAGTCATTGAAGAGCTTAAGAAATTTATAGAAGAATTAGGAAAGGAATATAATATTCCTACAGTAGACCTAATGACACCAGCATTAGATGCAATGTCTTCAGTGTTACAGTTTCAGCCAAAAAGAGAATCTGGACTAATCAGAAAACTAGACGAGAATTATTTCAGAAAAGTAGAAGCAGTAGAATTTGCAGTTAAGTACGATGATGGTAAAGACCCGAGAGGTATAGCCAAATCCAATATCGTATTAGTTGGTATTTCTAGAACATCTAAGACACCCCTAAGTATGTATTTAGCGCATAAAAACTATAAAGTAGCCAATGTACCATTAGTCCCTGAAGTACCACCACCAAAAGAATTGTTTGAAAAGGACAATCGTAGGGTAATAGGTTTAATAGCTAATCCAATTAAGTTAAATGAAATCAGGCAGGAGAGATTAAAATCCTTAGGATTAGATAATAGTGCAAATTATGCAAACATAGATAGGATAAATATGGAATTAGAATATTCTAAGGAGATTATGAAAAAAATAGGTTGTCTAGTAATAGATGTATCTTACAAGGCAATAGAGGAGACAGCAGGCATAATTATAGAGCATTTAAAAGAAAACTTCGGAGACAAGGTCTTCGATTAGAAGTGTTAGTTTAGCACTTCTTTTTCTTTTGTAGATAAAAATTTTTAAAAAAAAGAAGGATAAATACAACTTATGTTGTATATATAATATATACAAAGGTTATTGCTAAAACTTTATTCCTGATGAAAAGGGGTAAATATATGATAAGATTGAGAATCGAAGAATTAGAAAGAAACCTGTTATCACCCTATGCAGCCCTAAGTTCTAATTCAAAGGGGAGAAGGTTTCATGAGGAAAAATGTAGTATTAGAACCGATTTTCAAAGAGATAGGGATAGGATAATCCATTCCAAATCATTTCGCAGGCTAAAACACAAAACCCAGGTGTTTATAGCCCCAGAAGGGGACCATTATAGGACAAGACTTACCCACACATTGGAAGTAGCCCAAATAGGTAGAACATTAGCAAGAGCCTTGAGATTAAACGAGGATTTAGTAGAAGCCATTGCCCTAGGCCACGACTTGGGACACACGCCCTTTGGTCATACGGGTGAAAGGGTATTAAACCATTTAAATCCTAAGGGCTTTAAACATAATGAGCAATCCATAAGGGTAGTAGACTTTCTAGAACATAAAGACAATAAAAAGGGGTTAAATTTGACCTTTGAGGTAAGGGACGGCATAAGAAACCATTCAGGTGATGGCAAGCCTCAGACCTTAGAGGGACAAGTTGTTAAATTTGCAGATAGGATAGCATATATTAACCATGATATAGATGATGCCATTAGGGCAGGAGTCATAAAAAATGAGGACTTACCTAGGGAAGCCATAGAAATCTTAGGAAATAGCCATGGAGAAAGAATAAATAATATGATTTTTGATATAATTAACAATAGTATGGAAAAAAATACTATTAGTATGAGCCAGGATGTAGGTAAGGCAACTAATACATTAAGGAAGTTCATGTTTGAAAATGTTTATCTTAGTAAAAAAGCAAAATCTGAAGAGGCTAAAACGGAGTATATAATTGAGCAATTATACAATTATTATTATAAAAATATAGATGCCCTGCCTAAGGAACACCTAGAGATCTATAAAGATATGGATACTAGTGTAGAAGATATAATATGTGATTATATAGCAGGTACTACAGATAGGTTTATTATAAATCTTTATTATAATATTTTTATTCCTAAACCATGGCAAAAATATTAAACAAAAAGAAGGATTTTTAAAATATTTGTCGAATATATATCATATTGACAACTAGATAGGCATGGTTGGTGAGATATTAGGGTGATTACATGACATTATATATAAATGATGAAACAATAGAGAAGGTTAGAGAAGCCTCAGATATAGTAGATGTTATATCTGAATATGTTCCTTTGAAAAGATCAGGCTCTAATTTTGTAGGTTTATGTCCTTTTCACCATGAAAAAACACCATCCTTTACTGTTTCCCACACTAAGGATTTTTTCCATTGTTTTGGATGTGGTGAAGGTGGAGATGTTATAGCCTTCATCATGAAAAGAGAAAACTTATCCTTTCCTGAAGCAGTAAAGTTTTTAGCAGATAGAGCTGGTATCACCATTGAAGAAAGAAAACCTAAAGATAACAAATACTTAGAAGAGAGAAACAAGGGATATGAAATAAATAAAGTTGCTGCTAGATTTTTTTATAACAATTTAATAAAGAATAAAACTGCTTTAGAGTATTTATACAAAAGAAAAATTAATAATAAGGTTATAAGACAGTTTGGTTTAGGTTATGCTTTAGATAATTGGAACGCCTTATACAATTATCTAAAGTCTCAAGGCTTTAAAGATGAAGAAATATTGAAGGTAGGACTAATTCGCAAAAGATCCAATAATGATGGATATTATGATGTATTTCGTAATAGGATAATTTTTCCCATAATAGATATTAGGGGAAGGGTTATTGGATTTGGTGGTAGAGTCCTAGATGATTCTATGCCTAAATACTTAAACTCACAGGAGACTTATATTTTTAGCAAGGGAAATAATCTATTTGGATTAAACCTAGTGAATAAGCTTTCTGATAGGAAAAAAATCATAGTAGTGGAAGGTTATATGGATGTTATCTCACTGTTTAACCATGGCATAAATTATGCTGTAGCAAGTTTAGGCACTGCTCTTACTGAACAACAAGGCAAGTTGTTAAAGAGATATGGACAAAATATATATATTTGCTACGACACAGATAATGCAGGTATAAAGGCAACTTTAAAAGCTATAGAAATACTAAGAAAATTAGATATTGAACCTAAAATAGTTATCTTAGACGGTTATAAGGATCCAGATGATTTTTTAAAGGAAAATTCTACTGAGGACTTTGAAAGGAAATTGAACACTGCATATAACCATGTAGACTATAAAGTTTTTATCTACAAAAACAAATTTAATATTAACCAAACCGAAGGGAAAATTGGATTCACAAAGGAAATTGCAAAGGTTATTAGGGGATTAAAATCACCTATTGAAAAAGATGTATATATAGATAAGATTTCTAAGGAAATGAATATTTCAAGGGAAGCAATAGAGAAGGAAGTATTTGGCAATAATAATAAAGTGGTAACAAACAAGAAGCCAATAGAAAGGAAAAATATTTCTCCAGTAAAAGTATCCTTGCCTACAGCAAACATCAGAGCTGAAGTAGATTTGCTGAGGCTTATGGTTTTCAACAAAGAATACTACGATAAAATTATGCAGGAGCTTTCCTTAGATTATTATGAAAACTTGGAGTGTAGAGAAATTTTGAAAATAATATCAGATTTATATATAGAGGATGAGATCTTAAATGAAGATATGCTTTACGAAAGAGTAAAAGGCATGCCTAATCTTAATATGACATTAGTTGATGAAATAATAAAAAAACCAATTAACTTTTTACCTGAAACCGTTGATCAGATGATTAAAGACTTAGTAACTACTTTAAAAACAAATAGGTTGGAAAATGAAAGAAATAGAATAAAGAAGAAAATAGAAGAGATGGAGAAAAATCAAAATAGAAGTCCTCTTCAAGAAAAAGAATTTATTCAACTATGTATGGAACTAACTAACTTAAATAAAGAACTAAACCTCATTAGACATGAGGAAGGGAGGTAACTTAAGGTGGACCATTTAAATAAGGACAATGATAAGGCAAAGATGAGTCACATAGAGGCCGTTAAGAAATTGATTGAAAAAGGTAGAAAGGAAGGTTTTTTAACATATAATGAAATCATCGAATCCCTAGAGGAAATACAATTAGATGCAGAGCAGATAGAGGAAGTTTATCAAAGATTTGAAGATATGGGAATCGATGTGTTAGGTGATAAGGATGATGAAGTATTATTAGATAGTGATGATCTAGACGAGGATATAGACAAAATTGACAGTGTTGATGATGATGATGAAGAGGATGATTCAAAAGAAGATTTATCAGTACCTAAAGGTATCACAGTAGATGACCCAGTTAGGATGTATTTAAAAGAAATTGGGAAAATACCTTTATTAACAGGTGAAGAAGAAGTAGAATTGGCAAAAAGGATGCAAGAAGGAGACGAAATAGCAAAGAAGAAACTTGCCGAGGCAAATTTAAGGTTAGTAGTAAGTATAGCCAAAAGATATGTTGGTAGAGGAATGCTTTTCCTTGATTTAATTCAAGAAGGTAACTTAGGTCTTATGAAGGCTGTAGAAAAGTTTGATTATAGAAAGGGCTTTAAATTTAGTACTTATGCTACTTGGTGGATTCGCCAGGCAATTACTAGAGCCATAGCAGACCAAGCCAGAACTATTAGAATACCTGTCCATATGGTTGAGACCATAAATAAACTAGTAAGAATTCAAAGACAACTGGTGCAAGAATTAGGAAGAGATCCAAGCCCTGAAGAAATAGGGAAAGAAATGGGCATGGAAGTAGAAAAGGTAAGAGTGATTATGAAAATTGCACAAGAGCCAGTATCCTTGGAAACTCCCATTGGTGAGGAAGAAGATTCTCACTTAGGAGACTTTATTCCTGATGAAGAAGTGTTAGCACCAGCAGAAGCAGCTACTTTTACAATGCTGAGAGAGCAGCTAATAGATGTATTAGAAACCTTAACTCCAAGGGAACAAAAGGTCCTGAGACTTAGATTTGGATTAGATGATGGCAGAGCTAGAACCTTAGAAGAAGTAGGTAAGGAGTTTGAAGTAACTAGGGAAAGGATTAGACAAATAGAAGCTAAGGCCTTAAGAAAGTTACGCCATCCTAGTAGAAGTAAAAAACTAAAGGATTTTCTAGAATAATTAAAGATTCGCCTAGCTGCGAATCTTTAATTATCCCTAAAGAAAGGAAGAAGGACATGAAATTATCAAATAGATTAATGGCTATAGCAAATTTTGTACCTAAAAACTCCATTGTTGCAGATATAGGTACTGACCACGGATATATACCAGTTTATTTAGTGGAGAATAATATATCTAAAAAAGTTATAGGAACAGATATTTCAAAGGGTTCATTGGACAAAATAATTGAATACATAAAAAACCTAAATTTAGAACATAAGATAGATGCAAGACTGGGCGATGGTCTAGAGGTAATAAAGCCCTACGAAATAGACACAGTTATTATAGCAGGAATGGGCGGTTTATTAATAAGGGATATTTTGGAAAAAGATAAAGAAGTAACTGACTCCATAGTAAACTTTATACTACAACCTATGGTAGCAGCTAAGGAATTGAGGGAATATTTGGTAGAAAATAGTTTTGAAATAATAAAAGAAGAATTAGTCAAGGAAGATAATAAATATTATGAAATAATCTTGGCAAAAAAGGGTAAGTCATATATAGATAAGGAAATATATTATGAGATAAGCCACTTACTAATCAAGGAAAAACATCCCTTATTGAAAGAACTTACCCAGTTTAGATTAAGAGAGTTGGAAAAAATAGCTGAGGATATTAAAGACATTGATACTGAAAAATCTAAAGAAAGATATGTAGAGGTTACCAGTAAGATCAGGGACTATAAGGAGGTACTAAAAGAGATTGAAAGCTAAAGATATAATAGAATTAATGAATAATTGGGCACCTGCAGAATTAGTGGATAAATGGGATAATACTGGATTTCAAATAGGCAACCATGAAAAGGAAGTTAAAAGGATAATAATAGCCTTAGATCTAGATGACAAAGTATACAAAAGGGCCTTAGATGGAGAGTTTCATATGATCATAACCCATCACCCAATTATTTTTAAACCTATTTCAAGTATTACAACATCAACTTACAAGGAAAGGCTATTATTCAATTTAATTCAAAAGGATATAGTAGTCTATAATGCCCATACGAACCTAGATAGGACTCATAAGGGAGTAAATGATGAACTGGCAAAACTACTGGGACTAAAAAATCTAGAAGTACTGGAACTAGTAGAAGAGGGGGATATTGGGTATGGAAGGGTAGGTGATATTGAAGAACAAAGTTTAAGGGATTATTTAACCTTTGTAAAGGAGAGGTTAAATACAGAATTTCTAATAGTATATGGAGATCTGGAAAGGACCGTCAAAAGGGTTGCTGTATGTGGTGGAAGCGGCAGTGGGTTAATTTACGACGCTTATAAAAGAGGGGCCTCAATCTATATTACAGGAGATATAAAATACCATGACGCCCA
Organism: Tissierellia bacterium; assembly: GCA_012728125.1. Taxonomy (GTDB): domain Bacteria; phylum Bacillota; class Clostridia; order Tissierellales; family Tissierellaceae; genus JAAYFT01. The sequence continues at coordinate 43,730 of JAAYFT010000150.1, forward strand.
ATATGGGGCAGAACTAGGCCTAACCATAGTTGACGCAGGACATTATCATACTGAAAAGGTTATCTTACCAGTAATAAAGGAATACCTAGAAAAAAACACACAGGATCATATCCTTATAGAGGTTTGGAGGGAGCCAAGTCCATCATACGGCATGTTTTAGTCTTTGGAGGTGAGGTTATGGTACAACTAGATTTGTTAAGTAGTTTAGAGACTCACCATGATTTGCTTAAATCCTACGAAAAGGAATTATTAGAACTAGAAGACAAACTAAAGCTTAAGGAACTGGTAAAAAGAATAAAAGTCAATGAAGCGAAATTAGAAAAAATTAAACTTATAAGGGATGAAACTAAGAAAAAGTTAAAATCATGTAATAGTATGTTAGCCGAGTATAACTATAAAATTGAAGAAGTAGATAAAAATTTGTATAATGGCAGTACAACAGATGTAAAACAATTGGAATACTTAAGCAGGGAAAAGGATAGGCTTAAGGAGCTTGTTGGCAATAAGGAAACAGAAATTTTAAGCCTAATGGATGAAATGGAGTTAATAGATAAGGAGATCCTTCAAATTGAGGAATTCCTTCAAAAGTACAAGGAGAAAATCACTATACAAAGAAAAAAATATAGGCTACTAGAGCAAAAAATAAAAAATAAAATAGAAGAAGAAAGACAAGAAATCCTAACCATAGAAGATAATATGAGTAAGGGTTTACTGGAGAAGTATTACACTATAAAAAAGATTAAAGGCAGTGGAATATCAATCCCTCAAAATGGAGTTTGTAATAGATGCTACATGGTTATACCCATGATGTTATTAGATAGGTTAAATAAAGGTGAACTTGTTTATTGCGAAAATTGCGGTAGAATATTATGTAAACAAGACTAGATTTAACCATTGAAACTTAGTTCTAATTATGTTATATTATTTAGGAGTAAGTTGAATGGTCGCGTGCGTAAGCATGAGGAAAGTCCGTGCTCCATAGGGCAGGATGCTGGATAACGTCCAGTGGGGGCGACCCTAAGGCTAGTGCAACAGAGATATACCGCCAGAACTCTTACTTAGTTTATAATCTAATTTATAAACTAGGTTTGGAGTGAGATAGCTGATGAAAATTATTGAGGCTATCTGGCAAGGGTGGAAAGGTGAGGTAAGAGCTCACCAGCATTTAGGTGACTAAATGGCTATGTAAACCCCATCCGGAGCAAGACCAAAATAGAACGTAAAAAGATGGTTGCCCGCCATCGTTCAAATGGTAGGTCGCATGAACCTATTGGTAACAATAGGTCTTAGATAGATGACCATTTAAACAGAACACGGCTTATAGACTTACTCCTATACATAATGAAACCCAGCTTTATGCTGGGTTTCATACTTTTTTGATATCATCTATAAGGTTTATACTAGTACAATATTGTAGCTTATCTTGGAGCTACAATTTGCTTAAATCTTCCAATACTTGTCCAAGGCCAAATTGAAATCCTTGGAATTTCATATTTTTCAGTATTTGGACTTACATATCCTTCCTTTACGGTAAATCCTAGCTTATAACCGGCCTCTATTAGTGCTTCAATTGTAGTGTCATTATATCCACCAAAGGGATATGCTAAATAATCAGTGCCTAAGTCTTCCCTTATTTTACTTATGTCTTCAAGAATATCTTCCTTACTTAATACTGTTAGTGATGGCTCATCACCTGTATAGTTATGTAGATTATAGGTGTGGCTGTGGAATTCAAAAACATCTGATGTGTTTTTTATATCTTCATATCCTACCCCTTTTAACTTAGTAGGGCTGAGAGTTCCTTTAGTAACATCTTCAACATTCTTTCCTATGACGAATATAGTAGCCCTTTGACCATGTTTTTTTAGGATTGGATAAGCATATTCAATATTTGAATAATACCCATCATCAAAAGTTATAACAACTGTTTTCTTAGGTAAATCTATTTCTTTTGCTATAAACCTTTCTAACTCTTCTAAAGTTGCTGTATAATAGCCATTATCTTTTAAATACTTCATCTGTTCTTTGAAACTATCAACACTAATAACAACACCATTCCCATTGTATGGACTGGTTTTCAGGTCACCATCATATAAGTGGTGGTATAATAAAACAGGCACTTGTTTAGCTATACCTTGTTCTATTATCTTCATAAGCCTTACATTGTCTTGTTTTAGTTTTAAATTATCCTTTTCTAAGGCCCTTACTCTTTCAATTAGCCCTTCTATTCCTTGTAGGATCTCTGTATAATTACTTTCACTATTTTCTTTGGCATAAACAGCTTCTGGTCCTATGAGTGCACTAAAAAATATTAAAAAGACTAAAATTCCAACAAAAAACCTTTTGTAAATATGTATACATTTATTCTTATTCATAA
>JAAYFT010000151.1 GCA_012728125.1 Tissierellia bacterium
AGATGATGGTATTAATTTTATTGTGTTAGAAAAAAATTTCATTTTTCCTTCCCATGGGCCAAATATGGAAAAGTACCAATGGGAGAAAATTGGGTCATAAACCATAAAAAAAGCCAAGTCGTTAAAAAATACTTTCCAATCCTGTCTTTCAAGATAAATAGTATAAACACAAGTAAAAATATCAGAAAAAATATTCCGTCTTCCTTATAAGACCTTGTAACTAAAATATGATTGTTAATCCTCATTCCTGTCATGTCTAAAAAGAACCACAATAATAAAATTAAATTAACAAATATACATGTTTTCTTGTTCATAAAGAACTCCTTTTTTATTCTAGAATACTATCCAAAGGTATATGACTAATAATTCATATAATATTTTTATCTAGCCACTTAGCAACACATACCCATCAAATTTAATCATTGAATTCTCCTACTTTCTTGTTTAAATATCCTTTCATTATTACCTAATATACTTATTCAATAAAAGTCCCTAAATTCCTTCATTAAATATTTCTTTTTTAAGCCTTGAGCTTTATCTATTTCCAAATAGTTCTTCAGTAACAAAAGTATCTAAATAACATAGGATAATTATTACCTGGTAATAATTGGGGGGATTATTGTGGGAATGTCTGCTATTTTAGATAGTGTTATTTCCCTATTCATTATGATTTTGGTAGGGGTTTATGGTAGTAAAAGAAAGATTATCACATCTGAAATAAATAAGGACCTGATAAATGTCCTTATACAAATAGCATTACCCTTTATGATTGTTACGTCTTTTATTTTTTCTTATGATGATACTGTTAAAGCTAATATTGTAAAGACCTTTTATTTTAGCCTTATTGCCTATCTAACAGTGACAGGTGTTTCATATATCCTTCTACTTCCAATAAAAAGCCATAAAAAAACAATACTTCATTTTGCCAATGTTTTTACTAATACTGGTTATGTTGGTTTTCCAATACTTAATTCTATTTATGGTCCAGAGGGTGTTATATATGGGTCTATATTTAATATGTTCTTCGTAATATTTGTATGGACCTATGGCCTTATGTTATTTAAAGGCAGCTTTTCAAAAAAAGGATTAAAAGAGGAAATAAAAAAAGTTTTATTTAATCCATCTATTATAGCAGTTCTTATCGGCATTATAATTATGATATTTAATATTCAATTGCCCAATGCCCTAGTATCTAGTATGAAAAATATAGGCAGTATGACTGCTCCTTTATCTATGCTTATAATAGGAGTTATACTTTCTAATGTTAAATTAAAAAAACATCTAAAGGATTGGACAATGTATTATGGAATAGCTACTAAGTTAGTAATTATCCCTATAATTATGTATTTTATATTTCTATTAGCGGGTGACAGGTCAATCTCAATAAATACTGTCATAATAATGACTGCTATGCCTGCCTCTGCTATGACTTCAATATTTGCTGAGAGTTATGAAATAGAGAAGGAGTATGCTGCTATGTTAGTATCTGTAACCACATTGTTAGCCTTAGTTACAGTACCTGTATTATTAAAGATAATCACATAAGACCCTTGTTCCTTCTTTTTAATCAAGGCAAGCCTATATAGAAATAGGTCCGTTGAATTTTTCCTTCTTTCTTCGTAAAAATGCTCATTATCTCTACTATCAAATAAGCTTACTATAAATTTCTCTATTTCATTTAATCTCATATCTAATCCCCTTGGTTAAAAACTTTCTCCATAAAAATAATATCATGTTTATTGCCTTGATCATCGGTCCAAAAATCCTTTATCCTCTCAACTTCCTGGAAGCCAAGTTTTTTGTATAAATTATATGCTCTTATATTGTCATGAATTGTATCAATTTCAATCTTATTCAGACCAAATTCAGAAGTTAAATAGTCTATGAAA
>JAAYFT010000152.1 GCA_012728125.1 Tissierellia bacterium
CAATTCCTTGCCCTACTGCAGTAATCAATACATCACATGGGATCCTTATAGCTTCTGATTCTGCATCTTCTGGATTAGGCCTATCTGTATAAATCCTACCTATAAGTTGAGGTTTTACCCAAAGAGCTACAATTTTGTTGTCCTTATCCTTTTCTACTCTATGGGGTACACTTAAATCCATTATCTTAATTCCTTCAGCTATGGCTCCTTCTACTTCTTCTTCCATGGCGGTCATATCCACTTTTCTTCTACGATAAACCACTGTTACTTTCTTGGCACCTAATCTTACTGAAGTTCTAGCCACGTCCATGGCAACATTTCCTCCACCGATGACTACGATCTCCTTGTCTTTAAAATCAATAGGTTCCTTGTCTTCTTTTTTCCTTAATATTTCAATAGCAGAAACAACATCCCCTTCTTCCTTACCCTCGATATCTATCTTCTTATCTGTATGGGCTCCTATGGCGATATAGATGGCATCAAATTCATCTCTCAATTCAGATACTGATATGTGTTTACCTACTGTTATGCCCGTATGAACCTTAATTCCTGCTGAAAGGATTGTTTCTATTTCCTTATCTAAGATTTCTCTTGGAAGCCTATAGCTTGGTATACCGTATCTCAACATACCACCTAATTGCTTTCTTTGTTCAAAGATTTCAACATCATGACCCATCAAGGCTAAATAGTATGCTGCACTTAAGCCTGATGGCCCTGCTCCAATTATAGCAACTTTCTTTCCAGTTAAAGGTGCCCTTTCTGGAATCGGAACTTCCCCTGCATTTTCTACTGCATATCTCTTTAATCCCCTAATATTTACAGCATTATCTACCATGTTTCTTCTACATCTGGTTTCACATGGATGTTCACATATTAGAGCACAAGTGTATACCATCGGATTGTCTTTTCTAATCAACCTAATTGCATCTGCATATCTGCCTTCTTTTATTAATGCAATATATCCTGGTATATCCACGCCAGCTGGACATGTAGATACACAAGGTATAGCTTGCTCCAATCCTCCAATACATCTGCCACGTAAGATATGCTCTTCAAAATCTTCCCTAAAGCCTTCAATACCTTTCAATACCATGTTTGCCGCTTCATAACCTATGGCACAGTCTGCAGAATAGTATATAGCCCTTGCTGTTTTTTCAATTAGGTCTATGGTTGATAGTTCTGCTCTTTCATCTAATACATCTTCTAGCATATTTATAAGCTGTCCTAACCCTATTCTACAAGGAACACATTTACCACAGGATTGTGCGTGCCCCATCTTCACAAAGGAACTGGTTAAATCTATTGGACATAAACCAGGTGGACTTGAGACAATCCGCCTTTCTAGGTCCTTGTAGAGCCGCTCAACAGTTTCTTGTGCCCTATTGCTTGTGATGATACTTAGCCTACTCATTTCCTCATTACTCCTTTCTTTTAAGTTATATATATAAAATATATATTTAACTAACTGTGTGGAATCGGGGCTATTAGTATATTAGATAATGCTAATTTTTTCACATTACTTTGATTATATTTTATCATATTTATTTAATGAATTGAATATTTTAAATAAAAAAAATTACCTAATTTTACCAATGGTAGAAAATTAGGTAATCTATTATTATTGTTTCCCTTATTATTTATTAATTTATTAACATATTAATCCCGGTTTAATGTTAAATAATAATCATTGCTATAATAGTAGTTACTACTAAGCCTATGACTACTGGCTTAAAGTTTCTAGCTGTCAGTTCAAAGGGGTCCACCCCACATATGGCTGCTGCTGGTATAACTGCCCAAGGAATCAAGGTACCTCCTCCTACCCAAATAGCCGCTATCTGTCCTAAGGCAGTAAGGGTAGCAACTCCTTTACCTATAGCTGTACCAAAGAGCCTAGCTACAGAACCTGCTAAGGAAATACCAGAGAAACCTGAACCATCTAAGCCCGTTATGGCTCCTACGCTTGTTAAAGTTACTGCTCCTACTCCTGCATTTAATGGAACAGTATTGGCCAAGGCTATACCTAGATCATTAACTAGGCCTTGAGAACCTTGTGGTAAATAGTCTCCAATTACCTTAATAAATCCCTCGTCTCCCAAATAGAAAAAGGCTGCTATTGGAATAACCGGACCAAATATTTCAAAACCAAATTTAAATCCCTTTACTAGGTATTTAGTTATCTCTTCCAATGCCTTATTCTTATGGGTTAATAGAGATACAAGTATTAATATGAAAATAGCCGTTCCACCAATTAAAGCTGTAGCATCTCCACCTTGTAAGTCAGCAATAAACATTATTGCAACGTCTATAGCAAAAAGTACAGGTGTTAGTATGGCTAAGAACCTTTTGGTATTTGGAGATAGGATTGTTTTTATGTTATTAGTTTCAGCTTCTATCCCCTTGCTAGTTGATTTTTCTTCTACTTTTAGTTTTCCAGTTTTTAAATCCCTTTTCAAAAAGATGAAGGCCACTACAGTTGTTACAAGGCCCATGGTAAATACTAGAGGAATACTGGCAGAGATAACTTCTCCTACTGGAAGGCCTGCTGCATCAGCAGTAAGCTTTGGTGCTCCTTGGATGATGAAATCTCCTGATAGGGCTATTCCATGGCCGAATAAGTTCATGGTCATGGCCACTGCTAGAGCAGGTAAGCCTGCCTTTATGGCTACAGGCAACATAACTGCACCTATTAATGCCACTGCTGGTGATGGCCAGAAAAACCAGGAGATTACCATCATAAGGATACCTATTACCCAATAGGCTAGAGTTGGATTTTTAATCAACTTAGTAAAGGGCGATACCATCACTTCATTTATTCCCGTTTCAGTTAAGATGGTACTCATACCTACTATTACTGATATGATCAAAATCGTCCCCATTAGTTCTACTATGGCGTAGATAAATGAATTAAAGATACCCATAACACCTTGGTACAGAGAAGAGGTAGCAACTATGCTTAGTAAAAATATCCCTAGTACACAGACTAAGGTCGTATCTCTTTTTTTTACCATTACACCTAAGATGATCAAGGTGAATATTAGGTAAATATAGTGTAAGCTCGTCAATTGAACGTCCATTAAAAAACCCTCCTTACAAATCTTTTAGTACTTTAGAATATGCAAGAAAGGGTTGTTCGGTTCAAAATAGTTGTTATGAAAATGACATCTATTTAAAAAGGGTCATGTTAAGTCCCTAAAAATTTCTTTATGAAAATATTAATCTATATATACCAATTAAAACAAGTATTCCTCCTAATACCCTATTAATGTTTATAGCATATTTAGGTGGCTCACTGTTTCTATCATCCCTAAATATCTTTAAACGCCAGGCTGTCTTTGGCAATACTAGATAAAACAAGCCGACTGCTATAAAAATTATATGAACAATTTTACTTGTCAAGTCTACGCCTCCTCTTTACTAAAGTTATGGACAAATAATAAAATATATAACCCATTAGAAGTCCACCTAATATATCAGTGGGCCAATGGACTCCAAGATAAATCCTACTAATCCCCATGAGAAGTATGGCTATAGTTGCTACAAGATAAAACACTCTCTTATCTTTCTCCTTCATATTTCTAGTCAATAGGTAGGCTATAGTAAAATAGAAGCTTGTGGCTACCATAGTATGTCCACTGGGGTAACTAAAGCCTCCCTGGTCAACTAGAAAATAGTCTAAGGGCCTAGTTCTATGGAAGATTTGCTTTAGTAGAAAGTTAAATATCCAAGAGCCAGCTGTAGATAAGAGCAATAAACTTGATTCATAGTGTTTCTTTCTTTTGTAATTATAGGCTATTACAATTGTCATAACAGGTATAATAAAGTAAGCTGAGCCAATAAAGGATATGAATTTCATTATCCTTAGGACTAATGGATTTATATTGTTATGTATATATTCTAGTATTACAAGGTCAAAGAGTATACCTTCATCATTACCTCTAACCAAAATACCTATGATAAGAAATAATATGGACATTGTAGTTAATAGAAAAAAATTATACCTTCTGTTTTTAGACCCCTTCATTTTTCATCTTCCTATCTTTCCAGTCTTATGTAGAATATTGACCTTTATTACTGTAGTCTTATCCTTTGAACTATTTATATATTTTTCCCCTGCTTTCATAAATTCTTTTGAGTATTTTTCAATAAATTTTCTTAAGGCTGACTCCTGTCTACAGGCGATAATTTCTCAATCCGCCTCATTTCTCTAAACATCTGTACTCCCCCTTTGGCAACTACTATTTTACCAAATAACAAAAGGGACAGATACCTGTCCCTAATTAACTGAGATTATCTTTTACCTTCTTCTCTTTCTTGGAGGTGCTATATGAATAGCCGCATCAACTAATCCTAAAGTAGCCTCATAAAAGGCTTCTGAAAGGGTTGGATGAGCATGGATAGTCCTAGCTATACTTTGGACATCTAATCCATTTGCTATGGCTATAGCGCCCTCATGGATTAAGTCATTGGCATGGGGGCCTAAAATCATAACCCCTAGTACCTTGTTGTCTTCTTGAGAAGCAAATATCTTTACAAAGCCTTCTCCTTCTCCTAAGGATAAAGCTTTTCCATTGGCGGCAAACAAGAATTTACTTACTTTGTAGTCTATTCCAGACTTTTTCAATTCCTCTTCAGTCATACCTACAAAGGCTACCTCTGGCAAAGTAAAGACACAGTTTGGATATACATCTAGATTTATATCAGGCTCAAGACCCATAATTTTTTCCATTACATATACCCCTTGGGCAGATGCCACATGGGCTAATTGGATGCCTAGATTGTTAACGTCTCCTATGGCATAAATTCCTTCTACTGAGGTCTTAAAGTCTTCATCTACATGTATTCCAGTATGGTCATATTTTACCCCTAGATTATCTAGATTTAATCCTTCTACTACTGGTCCTCTACCTGAGGCAATAAGTACCTTGTCTCCTACAACTTCTATTTCTTCGTCTTTGTTTTTGAATTTAGCAATTACCTTTAGCTTGTCTCCTTCTTTCACTATTTCTTTGGCTCTTATGTCTACGTATACCTCCATGCCCTGTTTTTTCAAGAACATAGGAAGCCTTCTTGTTATTTCCATATCTATATTCTTTAATATTCTAGATGCAAGAAGTATAACTTGAGAACCAAGTTCTTGGTATATACTAGCAAACTCTAAACCTATTACACCGCCACCTACTACTATTAGGGTCTCTGGAATCTCTTCCATCTCTAATAGATCGTCTGATGTAATAACACCCTCTAGGTCTACTCCCTTAGTTTCAGTCATTTGAGGTTTGGAACCTGTTGCAATTACTATATTATCAACGGTAATATCTCTAGAACTTCCATCTGAAAGTTCAACAGAAACAGTATTTTTATCTTTAATGGTAGCTGTGCCATTTATGAATTCTATGTTTTTATAAGAGGAAATAAGTTGCTCAATACCCCCAACTAAGGTACTAACTACTTTCTTTTTTCTATCCTGTAATGCTTTACCGTCTAACTTGAAGTCACCTACTTCAATGCCAAATTCAGAGGCTTTTCTCAGATTAGACATTATTTCAGCATTTCTAAAATATGTTTTAGTAGGGATACAGCCTCGATTGAGACATGTACCCCCAACTTCTCTATTCTCTATTAAAACTATATTTGCACCGAGTTGAGCTCCTCTTATTGCCGCTACATAGCCTCCTGGACCAGCACCAATAACTGCAATAGTTTTAGTCAAGTGGTAAACACCTACCCTTCATATTTTAGAACTGGATTTCTTGCTGCCCTCGTTTCATCCGGTCTACTTACTATTGTATTGTGAGGTGCTTCCTTAAGCAGTTGAGGATTCTCTTCTGCTTCATTAGCTATTTGAATCATAGCTTCTATGAATTCATCTAAGGTTTCCTTAGATTCAGTCTCAGTTGGCTCAACCATTATGGCTTGGTTGATGATTAATGGGAAGTAAACTGTTGGTGGATGATAGCCTAAGTCTAATAGTCTCTTAGCTATATCCAAAGTAGTTACTTCTGATAATGGATCTTTTAATCCACCTAATACAAACTCGTGCTTGAACAATGTATCTATTGGTAAGTTGTAGTATTCTTTTAATTTGTTTGCCATGTAGTTTGCATTTAGAACTGCCATTGTGCTGGCTTTCTTCAATCCATCACTACCCATAGTTAGGATATAGGTATATGCTCTAACTAGTATACCAAAGTGTCCAAAGAAGTCTTTAACCTTTCCTATGGTATGTGGTACGTTGTAGTCTAGGTAGTATCTATCTCCATCTTTTTGTACAACTGGAACAGGTAAGAACTCTTCTAGGTGTTTTTTAACTCCTATAGGTCCTGCTCCTGGTCCTCCACCACCGTGTGGAGTTGAGAATGTCTTGTGAAGGTTGAAGTGAACAACGTCAAATCCCATATCTCCAGGTCTTGCTTGACCTAAGATAGCATTGGCATTTGCACCGTCATAGTATAATTGACCACCAGCATCGTGAACTACTTTGGCAATTTCCTTAATTTCCTTTTCAAATATACCTAGGGTATTTGGGTTAGTAAGCATTAAGCCTGCTGTATCGTCTCCTACTACAGCCTTTAATGCTTCAACGTCTACTAAACCATGCTTATTAGATTTAATCTCTATTATTTTATATCCAGCCATAGCTGCTGTAGCTGGGTTTGTACCGTGGGCTGAGTCTGGAACTATGATTTTATCTCTTTTGAAATCACCGTTCTTCTCATGGTATGCCTTGATAACCATGATACCAGTTAACTCTCCATGGGCACCTGCAGCTGGTTGCAAGCTCATCTTATCCATACCGGATATTTCACATAAGGATCTATCTAGTTCATACATTAGTTGTAGTGCACCTTGTATACAATCCGCAGGTTGAAGTGGATGAAGATTTGCAAATCCATCTAATCTAATTGCATCTTCATTAATTTTTGGATTGTATTTCATAGTACAAGATCCTAAAGGATAAAATCCTGTATCTACACCATAGTTTTTATTTGATAGGTTAGTGTAGTGTCTAACTACATCTACTTCACTTAACTCAGGGAAGTCAAGTTCAGCATCAGATAAAAACTCTTCAGGGATGAGATCCTTAATTTCCTTATCCTCTACGTCAAGTTCTGGAAGTTTATAAGCCTTTCTTCCTGGCTTGGATAATTCGAATATTAGCTTATCGTAATTTCTCATTTTATCCCCTCCAATACACTACATAATTTATCAATCTCTTCCTTTGTCCTCTTTTCTGTTACTGCATAAAGGACAGCTTTTTCTAATTGGGGATAATCTTTACCTAGGTTATATCCACCTATTATGTTTTCTTCTTTCAAGGCTGCAGTTATAGTTTCTGGATCTATATCTGAAGTTACTGCAAACTCTTTGAAGAATGGTTTGTTAAATAGTGGTTTATATTTACCTGATGCAGTAATTTTTTCAAAGGCATAATGAGCCTTCTTTGCACTTTGTAAAGCAACTTCTTTTAGGCCTTCCTTACCCATTGTAACCATATAGATAGTTGCTGCTAATACATTTAATCCTTGGTTGGAACAAATATTGGAAGTAGCTTTTTCTCTTCTAATATGTTGTTCCCTAGCAGTAAGTGTCAATACATAGGATCTCTTTCCGTCCTTATCTACTGTTTCACCTACTATTCTACCAGGTAATTTTCTTAAGAATGGATTTTTCGCAGCAATAAATCCTAAGTATGGTCCACCAAAGGATAGTGGAATACCCATTCCTTGAGCTTCACCTACTACAACGTCTACACCTAGTTCAGCAGGTTTCTTTAATATTGCCAAGGAAATTGGATCTACTGAAGCTATGAATACTGCTTTCTTAGCTTTATGAGCAATTTCTCCAGTTGCTTGTAAATCTTCTAAGATACCAAAGAAGTTTGGACTTTGAACGATTACTGCAGCTGTATTATCGCCTACCTTGCTTTCTAAATCTTCTAAATCAGTTACTCCGTCAGCCATCTCAACTTCTATAACCTTTAGATTTTGGCTATGGGCATATGTCTTTAGGATTTGTCTTGTTTCTGGTCTAACTGTTTTAGAGATTAATAATTCATCTTTTCTAGAATGAGCAGCAGCCATTAAGGCAGCTTCTGTGACAGCAGTACCACCATCATATAGAGAAGCATTTGCTACATCCATACCAGTCAATCTACATATTAGAGTTTGAAACTCAAATATATATTGTAATGTTCCTTGGCTTATTTCTGGTTGATATGGTGTATATGATGTATAAAATTCAGATCTAGAAATAATATGGTTGATTATTGATGGTATATAGTGGTCATATGCTCCTGCTCCAAGGAAGCATGTCATTTCACTAGTTGAGCAGTTTTTATTTGCTAATTGAGTTAAATAAGATCTTACCTCTAATTCACTTTTAGATTTTGGTAAATCTAAATCCCTTTTTAATCTAAACTCTTCAGGAATATCGCTAAAAAGTTCATCTAAGGAATTTAACCCAATAGATTTTAGCATCTCCTGCTCATCTTCATGAGTAGTCGGGATATATGGATACATCATATTATTCCTCCTCAGCTAAGAACTTTTCATATTCCTCGCTTGTCATTAATTCATCTAATTCAGCCTTATCTTTAATTTCAATTTTTATCATCCAGTTTTCATATGGATCAGAATTTAATAAAGCTGGGTCGTCTATTAATTCTTCATTTACTTCTACAACTTTTCCGCCAATTGGCATGAAAACGTCTGAAGCAGCCTTAACTGATTCAACAGCACCAAAAGCTTCTTCTTTATCGAATTCATCGTCTACTTCTGGTAGTTCTACATATACTATATCTCCTAAACTACTTTGAGCAAAATCTGCAATACCTACAAAAGCTAAATCTCCTTCTACTTTAACCCACTCATGATCTTTTGTGTAGTATAAATCTTTCATTACCTTCATATTTAACCCTCCTATAAATTTTTATTATTATATTGAATATTATTAATTATTATCTATTTTGTAAAAACTTTCTGTCTCTAACAACTGCTTTAACAGGTTTATTTCTAATCATTATGTCAATTTCGTTGCCTATTTCTGATTCGTTAATATCGATTAAAGCATTTCCTATGCTCTTCTTCAATGTTGGTGACATATAACCTGTAGTTACATGGCCTATTACCTTGCCATCTTTTTGTACTTCGTATCCATCTCTTGGGATTCCTCTTCCCTTTAGCTCAAAACCTACCATCTTGCGTTTTAAGCCTTCTTCATTCATTTTAACTAAAGCTTCTTTTCCAATGAAGTCTGCTTCTTTCTTTAATTTTACGAAAAACTTTAATCCAGCTTCTAATGGATTTATTTCTTCAGAAAGTTCTTGGCCGTAAAGTGGTAATGTGGCTTCAAATCTTAATGTATCTCTACATCCTAACCCTGCAGGCTTTAATCCAAAATCTTTACCTACTTCTAGTAGTTCATTCCAGATTTTTAATACTCCTTCATTATCTACATAGATTTCGAATCCGTCTTCTCCAGTATATCCCGTTCTTGAAATCATACAGTTTATACCTGCTACTTTTACATCTCTTCTTAAATAGAATGATTTGATTTCAGACAGATCAATATCTACTAATTTTTGAAGAATATTAACTGCTTCTGGACCTTGTAGAGCTAATATGGAAGTCTCATCTGATTGGTTTTCAACTTCAACGTCAAAACCTTCTTTTTTGTCCATGATCCAGTCATAGTCTTTGTCGATATTAGCAGCATTTACAATCAATACGTATTCTTCATTATTGAATTTGTAAGTTAGTAAGTCATCTACTACTCCGCCATGTGGATAGCACATGAAGGTATATACTACTTGATTATCATTCATCTTGCTAATGTCATTAGTCAATAAATAGTCTAAGAACTTCTCAGCCTCTTTGCCTGCTACCCTGATTGCACCCATGTGGGATACATCAAATAGACCAGCTTGGTTTCTAACAGCTTCATGTTCGGGTACTAAGCCCTCATATTGAACTGGAAGTAACCAGCCTGCATAGTTGACTATCTTACCTCCTAACTTCACATGCTCCTCATATAATGGGGTTTTCCTGCCATCCATTTAACCACTCCTTCCTTAAATTTTGCATACTATGAATATATTACCCAAAATTAATAAATATAAACTGATTTTGTGACCGGTACTGCTTCAAATATTGGTAGTATCGATATAATTATACTGGACATGTTAAAATTATGCAATACTGTGAGGATAAGTTAATTGTATAACAATTTTATATATTGCGAAAACTTTAAACAAAATGGCTATATTGTGACATTTTTAACAATTGTTAGGTTAAATATGTTTTTATTAATTTTTCTTAACATTTAAAAGATGTATACACAATCCACTTTATCCACATTATCCACAGTTAACAGTGGATAAGTTATGTAAACAAAGAAAATCCTTCGTATAGAAATTTTTGAAGGATTTTACCGTATTATATATTATTATTCACATTATCAAATATTATCCACAGAAGCAATTAACAGTTTATTCTAACTGGCTAAAATAATTCATGATCCCTATATATATTGCCCAGGCTATTTTTTCTTGATAAATTGGGTCCTGTAATAGTTTCTCTTCTTTTTCATTTGACAAAAAACCACATTCTACCAATACAGATGGTACACTGATTTCATTTAATAAAAAAACATCATCTCTTTCTTGGGGTTGTCTCCTATTATTTTTATCTAAAATGTTTCTTAATTCTTCTTGTATAATGTTTGCCAATTTCTCTCCTTCTTCTGAGCCCTTTTTATAGAAGGTTTGAGCTCCATAGTAGGATTTTCTGATGAAACTATTTAGATGAATTGTAATAAATATATCACAATCTGCATTTTCTATTATTTCCTTTCTTTTATGTAGGTCCTCTGTTTTCATCTCTCTTAATGTCTTAGCTTCTTTTGAGTATAAGCCTTCATCATCAGTTCTAGTCATGATTACTATTCCACCACTTTGTTCAATAAGCCTTTTAAGGTTTAAGGCTATTTCTAAATTTATCTCATCTTCTTTAACTCCACTTTTACTGACTGCCCCTGGGTCAACTCCACCATGACCTGGGTCGATGCCAATTACCTTGTTTGAAATAGGCAAATAGGTTACGGGCACTGCCCTCTTGTTAATATGGATTCTATAGCCTAAAACTATTAATCCTAGTAGAAGTATGGTTGCTAATCTAATATACTTTTTCTTAATAATTATGAGCTTCATCCAATTCCTCCCCTCTATAGAAATATATTTAGTAGGCTATAGACTTATTCCAGTAAAATACCCTCTTACCAACTTCTACATTCACTGTCAGTACAGGGGATAATCTTAGGAAAGTTAGTGACAAATATGTGGCCAGTGTTTTTTTTTCCCACATATTTGTCTATTGTTTTTAAACTTTGTTAGTTATATAATTAACGAACAAAGACAATAAAACTACGGAGGGATTATATTGAAAGGTTGGCAATTTACAGGTACTGGTGAACCACTTAAGTTAGTAAAACAAGAAATTCCTAAGGCAAAAGAAGGTTATGTAGTTATAAAAGTTGCATACTGTGGCCTCTGCCACTCTGATGTTGGCGCTTTAGATGACCCAGGTTGGGTTGGAAATATCATTAAGAAAGTTCCAGTTATTATGGGCCATGAAATCTCTGGGATAATTACCGAGGTTGGTCCTGGTGTTGAAGGCTGGAAAGTTGGCGACCGTGTAGCAGTATGTCCTATGTATACTGAATTCGACGCTGGTCCAGGTTATGGCCGTGACGGTGGATATGCTACCTACACAACAGCTCCTCAAGAAATGTTAGTAAAAGTTCCAGATAATGTAGATCTTGCACAAGCAGCAGCTTCTACCGATGCTGGTATGACCTCATACCATGCAGTAGTACAGGCTGGCGGTGTCAAAAAAGGTACTAAAGTTGGTATGATCGGTATCGGCGGCTTAGGGACAGTGGGCGCTCGTATAGCTATTGGCCTTGGAGCAGAAGTTTATGCTGCTTCCCGTAGCGAAAACGCCCTTAGGAAAATAAAAGCAGATGGCGCTTATAAGGTAGCTAAATCAATTACTGAATTTAAAGATGATAATCTAGATGTTATTATTGACTTTGCTGGTGCTAAACAAACTTTAATTGATGCTGTTGAAACAGTTGGTTTCAAAGGCAGAGTTGTAGTAGTAGGTATGGCAGCACTAGAATTCCCATTAAATACTACTACTTTAATTACTAAGCAATTAGAAGTAGTTGGCTCCAATGGTGGTACAAGAGAAGACATTGCAGACGTTCTTGACTTAATTTCAAATGGTAATTTATCCATCGATTTAGAACCAATAGACTTCGATGAAGTACCAGAAAAACTTGATGTTCTACGTAAAGGTTCGGTACCAAACCGCCTTATAATGGAGACAAGAGAAAAAGATTACCTATAATTTATATATATCATTATAAATGCCAGAGGTTATGTAGCCTCTGGCATTTATAATATAAAGGGAATCTCTCCCAGGAGTTGACCCTTGCTATAGGAAACTTTATAATTGTCACTTTGGCATTATATTGATCCATCTCTTCCCAAGTAAAATGTTCATTTAATGCTGCAGTAGGAAACCACATGGTCTCAGCCAGATAGGGTATGCTCGTAATAATAACTCTAATCAAAAATAAAAATCTCCTCTATTGGAACTTTTACAACTCGTGAAATATCAATAGCCAATTTAAGCGATGGATTGTACTTACCTGCTTCAAGCCTAATGATAGTTTCTCTACGAACTCCAACTAGTTTGGCAAGTTCATCCTGTGTCATTCCTTTAAGCTGACGATATTTCTTTAAATTACAAGTAAACTTTTGGATAAGATCACCCTCTTAATGTTTGTCAAAATACCAAAAAAGAAAAGCATAAGATATTAACGTAACCGCCCATCCAAAAGCACAAGTTAAAATAATTTGTTCTTTCGTAATAAAAGGAAGCACCGCAAAAAATCCAATAATAAACAAAATCACTAAAGGGATGCTAGCAGTTTTTAATTTTGCTTTTTGACTGTTCTC
>JAAYFT010000153.1 GCA_012728125.1 Tissierellia bacterium
AGCAAACTCTCCTATACTATAATATTTCATTATTATCACCTCTCTATATACAATTATATCATACTTTTATAAATTGTATATAGAGTTTTGCAATTTTTTATAAAATTATTTTAGCTGTTGTTACCCTCCACTAGATCTTTTAAACTATTATATCACAAGGAAATCTATACAAAAGAAAAAATTGTCATTGGCCATGACAATTTTCTATAGGATCAGTTGTAATACAGGTATAAAGGCTGCTATTGCAAAGGATAATAACAATAGATATATTACGATTTTTCTAAGTTTTGATTGATTCAATTATTACACCTCCAGTTTATATAGTATATTATACATAAAATCTTTTAATTAATCTATTTAATATGAAATTGTTTTTCTATTGTAGATATTGATAATTTACTAATATTATGGTAATATATTAAGGTGATTAGTTTGGGCGGTTAACTCAGCAGGTAGAGTGTCATCGTGACATGGTGAAAGTCGTAGGTTCGAGTCCTATACCGCCCACTTTTTAACCAATTGACAATTGACAATGCACAATTCACAATTGCTCAGGTCGAGCTTTGTGGTCGTAATAGTCTATAATAGGCAATTTCAAGACAGTAATTTTACTGTCTTTTTTGTTTTTTGAGAATCGCTAATTGTGATATCATTAGAATAAATTATAAACCGACTCGACCTTCCAAATTTGAAGAAGTATAGCCACACGAAAAAATTAGAGCTGCACCAGAGGCACTCGTACAATTTGTCATTTTTCTCAAATATATGACCCTAAAGCTAGACCTCAATAATTGTCAATTGTCAATTGAAAAAATTGTGAATTGTGAATTGATATAGGACTTTTTATTTTTGTTACATTGGGTTTATTTTTGGTATAATTAGAGTATCTAAATAAATTGAAATGGGGTGTTTTGTTTGAAAATATTAATAGGTAATAGGGGAGATGTTGAAGTTCTTTTGGTCTTTAAGGGACAGGAAGAACTGGAAAAGTCTCAAGACCTATATAAGTATTTAAAGGATAAGGAAATATTTAAAGGAGACCTAGGTGAAATTTACTCTAATATTTCTCCTAAAGAAGATAATGTAATCTTCTTAGGCCTTGGAGATAAGGAAAAACTTAGTCTTGATTCCCTTAGGAAGGCTTTTCATAAATTAGGTAAGGAACTGAAGAAATTAAAGATAGAATCTGCTAGGCTTACTGTACCAAAGTTTGAAGACCTTTGCTATACAAGGACCAATATGGCCATTGCAGAGGGCCTATTACAATCAGAATACGCCTTTGAGAAATACTTATCTGAAAAGAAGTCTAAATTTACTGTTAAGGAGTTTTACCTAGACGTATTAGAAGAAAAGATAGATAAGGTTCAAGCAGGCATAGATGAAGTTTACAATATAATAGAAGGTATTTTCCTAACTAGGGACTTAGTCAACGAACCTGCCATGGTAATGACTCCTAAGGAATTGGCCAATAGGGCTAAGGAAGAATTGGAGCCAGTAGGAGTAGAAGTTGAAGTCTTTGGAAGGGAAAAGATAGAAGAACTAGGCATGGAAGCCTTTTTAGCTGTATCTAAGGGGTCAGCCAACGAGCCTCAATTTATAGTTATGAGATGGAATGGAGATAAAAACAGTGAGGAAAAAATCGCCTTAGTAGGTAAGGGCCTAACCTATGACTCAGGTGGATATTCCTTGAAGCCTGGAGATAGCATGGCTACTATGTTTGGCGATATGGCTGGTGCTGGTGCAGTTATAGGGGCTATGAAAGCCATAGGAAAATCTAAATTAGAGAAAAATGTCGTGGCCATAGTGGCAGCCTGTGAAAACCTAATATCTGGAGAGGCCTATAAGCCTGGTGATATTATTGGTTCCATGGCAGGCAAGACTATAGAGGTATTGAATACTGATGCTGAAGGTAGGCTTACCTTAGCAGATGCCCTTTGGTATGCAGCTACTGTAGAGAAGGCAGATAAAATAGTAGATGTGGCTACCTTAACTGGAGCCTGTGTAGTGGCCTTAGGTACTGTAAATATTGGTGCCATAACTAATGACGATGACTTAATGAAGGAAGTTAAAGAAGCTTCAGAATTGGCAGGAGAACCTGTATGGCAACTACCTTCCAACGATGAGTATAAAGAACAAATAAAGGGAATGTTTGCAGACTTGAAAAATACTGGTGGCAGGGCTGGAGGTGCCATAACTGCTGGGCTTTTCCTTGGAGAATTTGTAAACAATACTCCTTGGGTTCATCTAGATATTGCAGGCAAGTCCTATTCTGGAAAGGATAACGGATACTTGCCAAAGGGAGCAACTGGTGTTCCTGTAAAGACCTTATATAATTTGGTTAAGGAAGCTAAGTAAAGCTAGAGAAAAAACTCTAGCTTTTCTTTTTTTGTAAGGGATTTGTAACCCATATAGCCAGCAATTGTAATATAATTAAGCTAAAGGAGATGAGAGGGATGAGGAATAGAAAGCTAATCCTTATTATGGCTTTGATATTAATTACAACTATAGTTGCTGGTTGTAGTTCGGGTAAGGGTATAAAATCAGAAATGGCTAGAGATGTGGCTCCTTCTGAGGGAATGGCAGGTATGGAAATTGCTGAAGAGTCCCTTGAATATGGAGGAAGTCCACCTGTAGATGACTATTATGAGCCTGATAAGATAATCACCACCGTTTCCATATCTATGGAAACTAAGGAATTCGATGATACTACTGCAAAATTAGAAGACCTTATAAAGAAATACAAAGGATATATAGAAAACTCCAATATATCTCATAATAATTATGTATATTCATCTAGATTAAAGAATTCCAATTATACCATTAGGATACCTAGGGAAAACCTTGAAAGCTTTGTAAGTGATATAAAGGGTATTGGAAATATTATCTCTGAAAACACTTCTAAATTAGACATTACTAAAAGTTACAGGGATACTGAATCTAGGTTAAGGGTACTGGAAACTAAGGAAGAAAGAATACTTGCCTTGCTTGAAAAGGCTGAAAAAATGGAAGATATAATTACTCTAGAAAACCAATTAAGCCAAATCATATATGAAAAGGAAAATCTAACTGCCAATCTAAAGGATATGGATGATAAGGTAGATTATAGTACAGTCCATTTAGAAATTAGGGAAGTGGCAAAGTTAACTCCTGGTGAAGATATTAAGACTCCATTATTAACTAGGTTAGCTAATGCCTTTAAAAATTCCATCTATTACTTCGGACAAAATATTGAAAGCTTCCTTATTTCTCTAATCTACTTCCTACCCTATGGAATAATATTGGGTCTACTAGCTTTTATAATTGGCAAGTTTCTTAGAAAGAAAAGTATGCAGCTCCCTAGAATAGGAAAAAATGATAAAGATAGAGAGTAAAATCTCTATCTTTTTTCTTAGCTGGTCATTTCCAAGGTAACCATCTCATCATTGCCCGTCAAAATAGACTGTATTTTATGTAGGATCGCCATCATTTCTTCACTTTTGGCCTTAGTCCTATTAAAATGGTAGACAGCCTTTTCCCTATCTCTTTCCTTTTTTCATGAATATGATATTCTAGTTCAGGCTGGTCCACTTTTTTGCCTGCCATTATATCTTCAACATAGGAAATAACACATAGGGCTTCCTCACAAGGCCTAGATTTTTTTAGTACAAACATTTTTCCTCCCCTTTCTAAATAATTCTATATATTTTGCCATGTTTATATAAAAATTTGCAGTAAAATCTGAATTTATACACAACACTTCTATTATATACCAATTTGTGGAAACTGTCACACTATGTCTGCCCTATCAAGAATATCTTCCTACTTCTATTATATACCAATTTGTGGAAACTGTCACAGGGAGGAAATGCTTTTTATAAATATAATAGGCAGAAAAAAGTCATAGGCTGGCCTATGACTTATCTAAAATATTAATCTATGCTCTTTAGGGATTCTACCATCTTCACATTCTTAAGTTTATAATACATGGCTAGGTTTACAAATATGGCAAAGCCTAAAGTAAGTAATACGGATATAATGTAGGATTTAAAGCCTATTTCTAAACCAAACATTATGTTATCCATCTCCACTGTAACCATTATATACCTGTGTAGAAACACTCCTAGTACAAGGCCTAGCATGGTGCCTATTATAGTCAGCACTGTATTTTCCCTATAGATGTAGGCGGAAACTTCCCTGTCGTAAAAGCCTAGGACCTTTATGGTAGCGATTTCCCTTATCCTTTCAGAAATATTTACATTGGTTAGGTTATATAGGACTACAAAGGCTAAGGCTCCAGCAGATAGGATCATAACCATGACCACATAGTTTAAGCTTTTTATGGTGTCCTCAAAATCTTCTTTTATTACGGTGTTAAAGCTTACACTTGTAATACCATCCTTATTTAGGAGGTCCCTAGAAAGCCTATCTTCAAACTCCTTTGTCTTCTCCCTTACTAATCCTATGGCCTCCTTATATTCAGGCTCTCTTTGGTAAAGTTCTTCATAATACTCAGGAGAAAGGTATACATAGTTTAAAAGGTAGTTTTCAGTAATGCCACTTATCTTTACCTTCCTTTCCTTATCATCGGAGTTTTTAAGGACTACTTCATCTCCCACCTTCACATCTAGGCTCCTGCTAAGCTGGTCTGTGATCACAACTCCTTCTTCTTGTATATAAATGGGGTTTTTAGTTTTCCGGTTTCTAAGCCTAATATATTGATTTATTTCATCTATGTCCTCTGGCACAAGGATGTTAATATCCTTAGATATGGAGTTGGCTGTAATACTTCCCCCTTCCTTGCTTATTAGTTCATAGCCTAATATCCTATCATCATCTAGGTGTTCTACTCCTTCGGCCTCTAAGCCTATGCTTATATCATAGGTGAATAGTTCTCCAAACTGGATATTCACCACATCCCTTATGGAATCCCTAATGCCAAAGGCAGCAAGGATCAAGGCTGTGCAGCCTGCTACCCCAATAACAGTCATGAAAAACCTTCTTTTGTACCTAAAGATATTTCTCACGGTCACCTTGCCACTGAAGTTTAACCTATTCCATATAAGGGGTATTTTTTCAAGGAGGATCCTTTTACCAGGCTTTGGTGCCCTGGGCCTCATTAGGGCTGCCGCATTTTCCTTAAGTTCATTGCTACAGGCTACATAGGCTGTAATAGTGGTCAGGCCAATGGCAACTAAGGAGGTCCCTAAGGCTAAAAATGTGTCGAAATATAGGATTACAGGAGGCAGCATATACATTATGCCATAGGCATTAAATATCACCGTTGGGAATAAGGTAAAGCCTACGGCTACACCTAGAATACAGCCCAGTAAAGTAGCTGCAAAGGCATAGACTATATATTTGGAAGCTATGGCCCCTTTGTCATAGCCTAAGGCCTTTAAGGTGCCTATATTTACCCTTTGCTCATCTACCATCCTAGTCATGGTAGTTAGACATACTAGGGCTGAGACTAAGACAAAGAACAAGGGGAATACCTTTGACAAGGCATCTATCCTGTCTGCAGCTCCCTTATAATCTACAAAGGAGTAGTGGCTATTCCTATCTAGGACATACCATTTTCCCTTTTCTATGTCCTGGATTTCCTTTTCTGCCTTTTCTATTTCTACCCAAGCATCCTTTAACTCCCTGTCTGCCTTTTCCTTAGCCTCTAAATAATCTTCCTCTCCCTTAGCTAAGTCAGCCTTGGCCTTCTCCAAGTCTTCCTTAGCCTTTTTTATCTCCTTAAGGCCATCCCTTTCACCTTCCAGTAGCCTTTCCTTTTCTGCTTCCAGGGTCCTTCTTGTAGATGCTAAAAATTCCTTAGTCTTAGCCAGTTCCTCTTCTCCCTTGGCTAGCTGGATTTTTTGTACTTCCAATTCCCTTTTACCAGCTTCTACGGCTTCTTTGGTACTGGCCAGTAGTCCAGTAAGTTTTTCTAATTCTATATTTAATCTTATCTTTTCTTCCTCAGACAATAGGGGGTTTCCTAAGGCCATATTTATCCCTTGGATTCCAGTTTCCAATTCTACTAGGGCCTTTTCCCCTTTTTCTATTTCTTCTTCTGCCAGCTTAAAGCCTTCTAAGGCCAAGGCCTTGTTGGCTTCAAAGACTTTTAAGGCCTCTTCAAACTCCCTTTCTCCCTTGGCTAGGTCTTCTTCTCCTTGGGCAAGCTTTTCTTTACCTTCCCTAATGGTCCTTAGGAAGTCTCTTTCTCTTTTAGCTAGTTCTGCTTCTCCCTTGGCTATTTCTTCCTTGCCATCTTCTATTTCCTTTAGGGCATCAGCTAATTTTTTCTCTGCATCTGCCTTCTCTCGAAAATATTCTTCCTTTCCCTTATTGAGCTCTTCCATTGCTTCATCTATTATTTCTTGGTACCTTACGTCTTCCCTTACCCTTGCCAAGTCTTCTAACCTAGCTGTAACCCTATCTATTATAGGAAAGTATTCATCGCCATAGGAGTTTAATTCCTTTACTCCCTCTACTATGGCGTAGATATCGGTGTAGACTTCAAGCTTAAAATTATCCTCTGGTATCATGATATAGGCTCTGATTTGGCCATTGCCTATGTTGGTACTACCCTTTTCAAAGGACAGGTAGTAGGGAGTCTGGACCATACCTACTACTGTATACTCAGTGTTTTTCAAATCCTCACTTAAGTCCCTATCTGTACCAGATTGAAGCTTTATACTACTACCTATGGGGACTATGTAGCTTCCGTTCATACCCTTTTCTATTACACACTCGTCAGGCCTTTCTGGCAACCTTCCTTCTATTAGCCTGACATTGTTTATAGCCTTATCTTGAGCTAGGCTATGGACCTTTAGTACTACCTCGTTTTCATCTAATTCAGCCAAAACATCCATGGTATAGGCCCCTTTGGCCTCTTCTATGCCTTCAATCTTCCTTACTTCCTCTAAGTCATCTTCAGTAAGTCCCAAAGTAGATACTATCCTAATATCCATTAGGTTATAATCGTCATAGTACTTGTCTGCTGTTCTTTTCATGTCCTGGGGAGATATTTTTAAGCCAGTGAAAAAGGCCACTCCTAGGGCTATTATTAGGGTAATAGATAAAAACCTACCTAAGGACTTTCTTATGTCTCTAAAAATATCTTTTAATATTGGAGTTTTTATCATTACCACTCTATCCTTTCTACGGGAATAGGATTTTCGTTTATGGTTTGGCTTTCTATTATGCCATTTTTAACCCTGATGATCTTATCTCCCATGGGAGCTATGGCTAAGTTGTGGGTTATGACCACTACTGTCATTCCCCTTTTTTTGCAGGTATCATGTAATAGTTTTAGTATGGCTTTTCCCGTATTATAGTCTAGGGCACCAGTAGGCTCATCACATAAGAGTAGTTTTGGGTTCTTAGCCAAGGCCCTGGCTATGGCAACCCTCTGCTGCTCTCCACCAGATAGTTGGGCAGGGAAATTGTTTTTCCTATGGGATAGGCCTACATCTTCCAGAACCTTATCTATGTCCAGTGGGTTTTTAGATATTTGGGTAGCTAGCTCCAAGTTTTCCCTGGCAGTTAGGTTTTGAACCAGGTTGTAAAACTGAAAAACGAAGCCTATATCATGCCTTCTATAGGTAATTAATTCCTTGTTGGAGAACTTGTTTACCTCTTTATTGTCTACTATGACCTTACCTGAAGTAGGCCTATCCATTCCACCTAGGATGTTTAATATGGTACTTTTACCTGCCCCGCTGGCACCTGCTACTATGACAAATTCTCCCTTATCTATTGAAAAGTTTACTCCATTTAAGGCATTTATCTCTACTTCTCCCATTTTATATACTTTTTTTACATCTATAAACTCTATATATTTATCCATAGTTCTGCTCCTTACTAATCTTAAGTAATTTTACTGCCAATTAAAACTTCCTGCCTCTACCTCCATGGGTCCTGCCACTAGATGACCTGTGGACAGTACTTCTACCACTATTAGACCTACTAGATGTATTAGATGGTTTTGGTATGACCCTGTGGGTAACATGGGAGTATATTAGCCTATCCGTTGTTGGGGATAAGTTTACTATACTGTTATTTTTATAGAAATATTGGTTATAGGTACGAGGTGTTTTGTACCTAGCCTTTGTACCAAAATAGAAGCTTCCACTGGCTATTAGGCCTCCTACAAGGCCGATTATTACATCGATGACCGTTATTTTCTTAGGTTTAACAACTTTTTCCGGTTCATTATATTGGTCTGATGGTATGCCTGCTTCAAGATAGGTCCTAGTCCCCTTTAAAAATCCCATGGCAGCCCCATAATAATCTCCATCTAACAAGCCTTCATCAAAGACCCTGTCTAGTATCTTATCTAATCTCAAATCTGTTAGATATCTAATGGCTATGCCTGATGTAGATATATAGGCCTCCCTATTATCCATATCTATTAAAAATAGTATACCGTCATAGTCAGGTCCTACTCCGAAGCCACCATAATCAAAGAAATCATCTGCATATTCCCTAGATGTTTTTCCTGCTGCATCATTGGTGGTTACTATGACAATATCCATATTGTATTCACTAGATAGGTTGTTTGCCTCTTCTTCTAAGGCCAACCTTTCTTCCTGAGTAAAAAGTCCAGCATCATCAAATACTAAGTTCTTATTGGCATAAACATTTATAGTGTTAAAAATAAACATGAGAATTAAGGGGAATAAAAGAAATAGTTTTCTAATAGACCTTACCATATTAGCCACCCCCCTAGTAGTAGGATTCCAAAGGTAGCAGCAAAGATAATACCTGATACCTTCAAGGCCTTCTCCTTACAGAAGGGCAATTCTCCAAAGGACTTGCCTGTTTGACCATTTACTGCATAGACATAGGTTTTGCCCTTGTAGATGTAGGTTAAGATCCATGCAGGCAAGAGGGTATAGCTCCAGCCCTTATAGGTGACTTTAGAGTTGTTCCGCTTTTCATGAACCCTCGTAAAGCCTGAAATAGATTCATCTATGATATATTTAGAATATCTCTTGACCCTATCTTCTACCTTTGGTGCTACTTCTTCCCTTTTAATGTCGTACTGTTCTGCAAAAAAGCCTGATAAATATGGCATGGAAAAGTCCTTTGCCTCTCTTTCATTATAGGGTGCTATGCCATCTAAGAGGCCTTCATCTATTTTAGTAAAGGCCAATTCACCAACATTGTTTATATCTACCTTGCCCTTTCTTATTAGCTCATATTTTTTGGTCTCCGTATATTCCCTGTCTCCGGCACGCCAAACCCTGATGTTTATCCCTTCTCCAACATAGTCTATATCCACTTCACAGTCAGCCCACCAATAGGGAAGGTAAATTCCAGACATTTTTTCTAGCTGGGACTGGCTGTAAAAGTCATTGGGGACAAACTTCTTCTTCCTGGCCCAGTTTAAGAATTTTTCTTTTGCACTATCCTTATCAATGGAAAAGGGGATTAGTTTATTAGGCTTAAATTCACCCTTTAACCTATGGGATATGATGACAGGGTTGTGGCAATAGTAGCAAAAGGTGGCTGTAGTCGTATCATCGGTAACTACAGTGGCACCACAGCTATTACATTGGTA
Organism: Tissierellia bacterium; assembly: GCA_012728125.1. Classification (GTDB taxonomy): domain Bacteria; phylum Bacillota; class Clostridia; order Tissierellales; family Tissierellaceae; genus JAAYFT01. Next base: position 9,533 of record JAAYFT010000153.1, read on the forward strand.
AGAGACAAATTCCACTTCTACTTCATGCTTGTGGTTTCGCTGGTTAAACTCATCTATTTCCTTTTCAGTAAATTCACTTAAGCAATAGTCGCATTTGAATTTATTTATGGAAGGTTTGAAATGAATACCTGCACCACAACTAGGGCATTTATAAGATTTAGTAGGCATGCAGCTCACCCCTAAAACTTACTGCCACATTCTGGGCAGAAGTTTGGCGTTTTACCCGATGGCTTATAACCACACTTGGTACATACATTGGCGCTTGGCCTTTTAGTTCCACATTCTGAGCAGAAGTTACCAAAGTTCTTTGCCCCACAATTTGTACAGAACCAGTGATTCTTTTGGGTATTTTGAGTATTTTGAGCCTGCTCAAGCTCCATTTGCCTTTGGTTTGCTTGAGATGCAGCACCCATAAAGTTGCCTGCCCCTTGCATGCCTATACCCATACCCATAAAGGCAGTGGCAGAACCTCCTTCGTTAGACCCTGCAGCTTCTAAACCTCTAGCTATGGAACCTTGGACATAGCCTTCTCTTACACTTGGGTCTCCTAGCATGGCTCCTTTGTTTCTCATATTGATTAATTCTCTAGATTCATCGTCATAGCTTATGCTGGCTATACCTACAGCTTGGATTTCCATACCCCTCATTCGTCTCCAGTCTTCATCCAGTATATCTGCCATATACTTGCTTAGTTCCCTACTTTTGGATGGTACGTGGGAGATACGAATTCCATCTGCTGACATTTGATTTAGGGCTGCCTGTAATGCCTCAAGGAATTCTGCTAAATATTGTTCATTGATATCCTCTATATTAACCCTATCCTTGTTTCTAGGAATTGCTTCCATGAAGAATAGGAGGGGATCTGTTATCTTAATGGAATAGGTACCAAAGGCCCTTAAAAACAACTCTGAATTATAGAAGTTATCGAAGTAGTTTAAAGGATTTGGAGTACCAAATTTAATTCCCTTTATTTCTTGTAAATTTATATAGTAAACCTTTTGAGCAGTAGGTGTTACTCCACCATACTTTATTCTTTGGAAGGATTCCTTTAGTGCTTCTTTAAAGTCTCCATTGAATAAGGAGGGCAAGCTTGAGTTATCGACTCTATAGTAGCCTTCTTCAGCAGTATAATCTACTAC
>JAAYFT010000154.1 GCA_012728125.1 Tissierellia bacterium
AACATAAATATACCCTCGATATGTTTTCACTGAACACATCAAGGGTCTTAATTAGCTTACCATATCTAATCTTTTTACTGCTTGATCTAAACTATCTACAAAGAAAATATCATTGCCTTTGTTCCATCATCTCCTTAAAACTAAAAACTTCTATCCCAAAGGGACAGAAGTATAAATTCTGTTTTGCCACCCAAATGGCAGGTTTCACATACTAACATATGCTTCCATCATAACGGTTAGGATTTCCGTCAACGCCTACTCGCATAACTTTCGGGTTGCCCTCATGAGTCCATTCAACATAGAATTGAATGCTATATTTCCACCACCAATAGCTCTTAGGATTCTTCTGCAATCAACTGTATATTTTCCAGAGTAATATCTGTGCTTGCTTTTAATAATGCCCTCCTTTTTCTTAGTTCTTCAATACTCACCAACTCTTCTCCTTTACTTTTTGTCAAAAAAAATTAGTTTGAGTAGGTCTAGTCTTTCAAACTTATCTTTGTATTTTTACATTTCTTGGAAATACAACTAATACTATTATATCATTTATTTTAGCTTAATTCATTTATTCCTTAAATTCAGCAATATTTTATTTAAAAAAGTTAGACATTTACATCATTCTAAAAGCAAAATAAGATTAGTTACTTAGCTTATATAATACTAATTACAAAATAGTTATATGTAAACTCATGGATTAGAAAGCAAATTAAAGAGTCCTGTTTAGTTTAAAATCTAAACAGGACCATTGATTTAACTAATATTGGTTATATATTCTAATTAGGCAGCTTAACTGTAAATCTACTACCTTGTCCTAGCTTGCTATCAACTTCTATACTGCCACCAAAATACAAAACTATGTGTTTAACTATTGCCAAACCTAAACCTGTCCCTTCTCTATTAATGGACCTGCTTTTATCTACCCTATAAAATCTTTCGAAAATTGAAGGTAAATCTTCTTCTGGTATTCCTATTCCATTATCTTCAACTACTAGTTTAATGCCTTTTTGGTAATTAGATATATTTACTTTTATATAACCACCAGTGTTATTATATTTAATACTATTTTCAACTAAATTTATAAGTATTCTTCTAAACAGATCCTTGTCCCCATTAATAGGATTAAGCTTGTCTTCTATGTTTAATTCAAAGTCTATGTTATTGCTTTTTATCTGAGGTTCTAATAGCTTTAAGACTTCATATACATCATCAACTATATGTACCTTAGATAGGTCTCTTACTTCTTTTATACTTTCTATCTTTGATAAAATTAATAATTCATTAATCAATTTCTTTAATTTTTCAGTTTCTAATTCAATTATATCTAATACTTTCTCCTTATTCTTCTCATCTAGTTTTTTAATCCTAAGAGTCTCTACAAAACCAATTATAGAAGTTAGTGGTGTTCTTAGTTCATGGGAAACATTGGCAACAAAGTTTTTCCTCATATTCTCTGCCTTTACAATAGATGTTATATCTCTAATTATTAGTAATTGACCATTTTTTATATTTGAACGAGCATCTTTCATAATAGGATAAGTGGCCAGGCTCACATACTTGGTATCTGCTCCCTCTATTTTTATTTCAGTATAGAAATCATCAGGGCTATTAACTCCTTCTTCTATTTGCCCAATACATTCTATATCCCTTAAGGCATCTATAATATTTTGTCCTACCATGCCTTTTATATCTATATCTAGTATCTTTTTAACACCCTCATTGACTAATGTTATGTTATTTTCTTTATCCAAGGCAATAATACCATCATTAATACTTGATAAGATTGCATCTAAATCAGCATTTGCATCTTTCAACTGGTTTATTGTTTCCTTTAGCCTAGTAGCCATTTGATTAAAACTTACTGAAAGTTCTTCTATTTCATCATTTGTATGAACATTAATTTTTTTGTCAAATTCACCTTCTGATATTTGTCTTGATGCAATCGTAAGCTCTTTAATTGGTTTAACAATTTCCTTAACACTAACGTAGGAAATGGTTATGGCAAAAAGTATACCTATAAAAGTAGCAACAACTAAATACCTAACAAACTCCTCTACTATATGGTCTACCTCGTCATAACTATCCCCTAGCCTTAATATTACGTCCCTATCTCCTACTTTTATTGGTGGTATAGATAAGTAGGAGTATTTCTTACCTATTTCCTCACTATATTTCTTAACTACAGCCCTATCTCCTTTAATAGCATTTCTAAATTCGGGAGTATATGAATGATCATCGAATATAATACTATTATTTATGGAGTCAGCAATTGGCCAACCATCAATGCCAATGAAAGTAACCCTAGAGTTGGTTTTCAATGATAAATCCTGGGCCAGCCTAAAAAAGTTAACCTTAGTTTTACTTTTGTAATTATCCTGCAATATTCCTTCTATAAGATTGATATTGGTTTTTAACTTTTCCTCTTTACTATCTAAATAACTACTTTCAATAAAATAAAAAGCAAGTGCTCCAGTAATAAGAGCACTTAATATCAATGTAACAACGTAGTTTATGAGTATTCTCCTTCTCATAAAGTTCACCTACTTTATCATATAGCCGATACCACGAACCGTTTCAATATATTCCATATCAGTTCCTTCTTCTAGCTTTTTTCTGATATTACGTATATGAACATCTAAGGATCTGCTATCGGTTTTTGCTTTTTCAATACCAATCTCATCTAAAAGAGCCTCTCTAGGCACAACCCTATCCCTATTTTCTATGAGCATTTTTAGAATCTTATACTCTGTAAGGGTAAGGTCTACTACTTCCGCACCTCTCTTTACCTCATACTTTATTGTATCAATGGTAATATCTCTGTAACGAATAATATTTGGATTCATGAGAAGCTTATCTTTGACCATTCCTGCTTTATCTACCCTTCTCAAAACCGTTTGTATACGGGCTTCTAACTCCTTGACGCTAAAGGGTTTTGTTATATAATCATCAGCACCCATTACTAGTCCCTGTACTTTATCATCTTCTTCACTTCTAGCTGTTATCATAATTATTGGAATGTCCTTAGTCTTTTCATTTAACCTAAGCATTTGACATATTTGCAATCCATCTATATCAGGTAACATTAGGTCTAATAATATTAAATCGGGAAGAAATGAGTTTGTTTTTGTTATAGCTTCCATTCCTGTATATGCAGGCATAACCTCATAGCCTGAACTTTCTAAGTTCATTCTAATAAGCTCTACAATGTTTACTTCATCATCTACAATTAGAACTTTTTTCTTACTCACTTTAACCTCTCCCAAAACTTATAATCTTCGTTTATATTATACCATTTTTCTTAATACCTGACATCAAAAGATGAAGAATTTATATTATTATAGGTTATATTTTCCCCCTCATATACAAAATTGACAAGCCCGTTTAATTGGTATAATTCTCTTTTAAAGTTGTATTCATCAAAATTAGATGGCATTTTAACTATAAATTGAATTTCCATTGTAGTATCTTCTTCATCATATTTATAATCATTTTCAAGTATATCAATGTCTTTAATGGAAATTGAGTATTTCCCAAATAAAGTTCCTATTTGTCCAATAATACCAGGCTTATTTGTAACTACTACTTCTATAGTCTTATATTGCTTCTTAGATAATCTTTTTTCGAATATTCCTAGCTTCTTTAAAACTATTAAAACAATACCTACAGTCACTATGGCCCCCAAATAATATCCAACACCAATAGCTAAACCGATACCAGCACATACCCATAAACTTGCGGCAGTAGTAAGACCCTTTATACTATTGCCTGTTCTCATTATTGTTCCTGCCCCAAGAAAACCTATTCCGCTAATGACCTGGGCTGCCAATCTGGCTGGATCACCTGAAATAGTACCATCTCCCAGAGAACGAAATCCATCTACAGAGACAAGCATTATCAATGTGGAACCCACACTAACTAATATATGGGTACGTAAACCTGCAGGTCTGTTGCTTACTTCTCTTTCCATACCTATTAGGCCGCCTAGTAAAGCAGATATTAAAAGTCTTATAACTTTTTCTATTTCAGGTATCATAAATAAAACTCCTTTTAGCTAATTTTAAGATACTTAATTAGCCTTACTTTTTTTCTTTTCTATTATTGACATTATTACAGGTGTCATTAATGATAACACTGAAATACCTATTAATACCCAAGATATGGTGCTGCCGAATAATGCCATATAATTTCCTTTATGCATTATTAATGTTCGTCTTAATCCAGTTTCTCCGATTGGTCCTAGTATTAAGGCTAAAACTATTGCAGCTGAATTTAAGTTGAATTTCTTTACAAAGTATCCTACGATACCAAAGATAAACATTACCCATACATCTAGCATATTGTTTGAAATAGCATATGAACCAATAACTGATAAAGCAAAGATAATAGGAATTAGTACAGCATCGCTAACCTTTGAAACCTTAGCAAATAGTCTAACTGCAAATAATCCTAAAATAAGCATCAGTATATTAACTATTACGAAACCAGCAAAAAAGGTATAAGTTGTCTTTCCATGAATAGTAAATAAGTCTGGACCTGGTCTTAATCCTTGAATAACTAATCCACCTAGTAGAATAGCAGTAACACTGTTTCCTGGTATACCTAAGGTTAAAGTAGGTATTAAGGATCCACCAGTTACAGCATTATTAGCAGCCTCTGGTCCTGCTACCCCTTCGATTATACCTGTTCCAAAGGCTTCTTTATCCTTAGTAAATCTCTTGGCTTCATTATATCCAATAAAGCTTGCAATTGTTCCACCTGCTCCTGGTAATATACCAACTACAATTCCGATAATAGCACTCCATAAAGAAACTGGTGTAATTCTTTTGATTTCGTCTTTAGATAGGTATACCTTGTCTTTAACTTCTCTTGATCCCTTCAAGTCCTTTATCTTCTTCTCAGCTAGCAAAAGTACTTGTGACATGGAGAATAAACCAATTAAAGTTGCTGTAAAAGGTAAACCTTGTAATAATCCGTTGTTACCAAAAGTAAATCTAGGTATCCCTAACATAGGGTCCATTCCTATTGTAGATAATACTAAGCCTAATGCTCCAGAAATCAACCCCTTTAACATGGACTTAGCACTTACACCAGCTATAATCGTTAGACCAAATATAGATAACCAGAAATATTCTGCTGGTCCAAATTTCAAGGCCAAGCTTGCTAATGGTGGTGATAAAGTATATAGAGCAACAGAGCTGAGAATACCACCTATGAATGAAGCTATAGTTGCAGTGGCCAATGCCTTCCCAGCTTGCCCTTTTAATGTCATTTGATACCCATCTATAGCTGTTGCAGCTGCAGAAGATGTTCCAGGTGTATGTAGCAAAATAGCTGATATAGATCCACCATACATAGCTCCACAATAAACCCCTGCCAATGCAATTAATGCTGTTTCTGCAGGCATACCGAAGGTTATAGGTATTAACAGTGCAACTCCCATTGCTGCAGATAAGCCTGGTAAGGAACCAATAACTATTCCTACAGCTACACTTAAAAAGGCTGCAACCAAATTAACAAATTTAAAGGCATTTGCAAAACCAAGTAAAATGTTCTCCATTTTCTCACCTCACAAAATTAAATTATAAAGCCCTTTGGTAGAGGAACTTTTAATAAGATTTTAAATAATACGTATATACATATTGAAAATCCAATACTTATTAATGCGCTAGCCTTTTTACTAACCTTTAGGCCAAATAATGTTGATAAAACATATAGAACCGTTGAAGTTACATAGCCAGCTATATTAATTAATACAACATATAGTCCACTAGTAGCTATTACAAATAATAATTGCTTTATTTCAAGTCCTTTAAACGCATTAGACTCTTCATCCTCTTTCTTTAAATATGTTGTAATTAAATGAATAAGAGTAAGTATTAAAAGTACAGTTGTTACAAATATTGGGTATAGTATAGCCTTCTCTGGTAACCTAGATATCATGAAATAAAAAAATCCGCATATGGCCAATAGTATAAAGCCTAACAACATGTCTACCTTTTTCATATCACACCTCCATATTAATATAGATTGGGAATGATAAGCTCATTCCCAATCTTATATCAGTTCTACATATTAGTTACTTAAATCAAGGAAAGTTGATATTTCCTTTAAGTAAATCTCTTCGTTTTTAATGTACTCTGCTAATTCTTCTGGGCTCATGTACATAATTGGAAGGTCAGCATTTTTTGCTTTTTCCATATGTTCTGGACTATCTATAGCCTCTTTAAATTTATCATGGATATAATCTATTATTTCTTGTGGTGTTCCTTTTGGAGCTACTAAAGCTCTTGCTGAACCGAATAATATATCAAATCCTTTTTCCTTCATAGTAGGAACATCTGGGAAGTTTTCTAATCTTTCTTCTGTGAATGAAGCTAATATTCTTAATTCACCAGAGTTTACTAGAGCTGCAACTTCTGATATTTTAGCAACAGTTGCGTCAACGTGTCCGCCTCTTAGTGCAGCTAGCATATCTGTTGAACCACCAAATGGAACGTGAGTTACCTCAATACCAGCTTCATATTCAAAGTGAGCAGCACCTATGTGGTTTGAAGCACCTGTACCATTGTTGGAAATAGTTAAATCTCCAGGATTAGCCTTAGCATATTCAATAAAATCTTCTAGAGTTTCTATTTCGCTGGATGCTTGTACTACAAGAACTCCTGCATCATAAACATGGTTTAGTATTGGAACTACATCATCAATAGCATATTTTGTATCTCTTTCTAGTGTCAAGCTAACAAATGTTGGTAGGTTGATAAAACCAATTGTGTAGCCATCTGGTTTAGATTGAGCTAACTCAGTGTATCCTAGTTCTCCATCAGAACCCTCTCTGTTAATAATAACTAAAGGTTGTCCAAAATTCTTTTCTGCTTCTGATGCTAGGATACGAGCTCCTACGTCTGTACCACCGCCTGCTTTGTAAGCAACAATGATTTCAACTGGCTTGCTTGGATAATTGCTAGTGTCGATCTGGTCACCAGAATCACCTGCACAGCCTACTACAGACAATAACAAGGCTAAACTTAATAATAATAGCACTACTCTTTTCATTTTCTCTCTCCTTTTCTTTATGATGATGATTTAATAATAATATAAAATTATATTATTATTTTACATAGGTTAACGTTTTATTAATATTATGTATGTCTTGTGTTAAGGTTTCGTTAACGTCGTATTAATTATACCACTTAATTCCTTACTTGACAATACATTTAGTACAATAAAAAAACGGTTTTCCAAATAATGAAAACCGTTCTTAATTTAAACCGTATTATTTTTGTTTGGCAGCGTTGTCCTTATGAATCTTTTTATAATGATACATCTGATCATCAGCCTCTTTAAGTACTTTATTGAAATCCAACTTTTCTCCTCCTGGAAAAATACTATATCCATAAGATACTGTTGGCAAGAGGATACCTCCTTCTCGCATTTTGGTAAGAGTGTAATAATTGAAATTAAACCAAGACCTAGTGCCATTGGGCTTAACCATCCTATCCTCCCGCCTTGATTAATCAAGATATTAATAGCAAGCATACCTACCATAAAGGTTATAACTCCAGCTAAATCGAAGCCAGCCTTCTTTTTACTAGGTGGATTCTTGCTTTCTGGTGTTCCAGCAATTAAAAAGTAGCTAATTATGGCAACTCCAATAGAAATCCAGAAAATCCAACGCCAGCCAATGGTGGAAGCAATAATACCTCCAAATATGGAACTTATGGCAGACCCACCCCAAGAACCCATAGAGTAAACGCTGACAGCCCTTTGCCTGGCTGGACCTTCATAAAAAGCTTTTATTATGGCTAAGGCATTGGGCATAATACAGGCTGAAGAAAGGCCCTGTATTATACGTCCTATAAGTAAATATACTGACGTACCCTTTGGGGATACTGCTACTAAAAAGGATCCTATTATACTTAATAGTAATCCTAGCTTTGTGATTTTTAAACGGCCAAACCTGTCTCCAAGACCACCTAAAACTACGATAAACATACCAGAAAACAAGGCTGCTATACTTACAGCAGTATTGCTGGCATCTACACTAATTCCCAAATCTGTACGAATATTTGTGGCTATGTTTAGTATTGTTTGTGCAAACATTCCAAATGTTAAAACTGCCAATAATAGGCCTATTAGTAACCTATCGCCTATCTGGTTTTTTGGGCCAGACTCATTATATTTTCCCATTATAGTTTCCTCCCAATAGTAAAATCTAATTATACTATTTCATTAACTTTATTTTCTTTATTTTATACCCTCTTTCAATAAATACATTCAAATCCTTAACCAAAGTAACTGGATTCATTTCTTTTTATCCCTAATAAAAATCTAATCTCTTACTCAATCCTTCTATTTTCTACGAACTCTCCATATTATTGTTCCTATAATAAAGCCCACCAGGGCTGGTATAATCCAACCAAACCCATAGTCAAATCCAGGCAAATACATGTGTCCAAAGTCAACTATGGACTTTATTATTGTGGTTTCTTTCAAGTTTTTTGGTAATGCGTTACAAAAATCGAAAGCTGCTGCAATTATTGTTAATATTGTTGTCCACCAGTATATATCTTTTTGCTTATTAATAATTGGTCCTAATAATGATAATACGATCAAAACAATAGCCAGTGGATGAAGAAACATAAGCACCGGTATAGATAGTTGGATAATTTTATTTAATCCAAAATTAGCAATAATAAAGGAGAAAACAGTAAATACAAAAGCATATTTATTGTATGATATTGATTTTGGAAACATTTCACAAAACATTTGAGAACAGGAAGTGATTAAACCTATCGCTGTCTTTAAACAAGCAACTGTTACTATGGCAGCCAGTAATACTTTGCCAGTAAAACCAAAGTAATGATCACTAACCATGGACATAATTACTCCGCCGTTATTAGCTCTGCTAACACTGCCTAAGCTTGTTGCACCCATATAGGCCAATGATGCATAAATTAAACCCATCCCAACCAAACATACTAAGCCAGATTTAAAGGTTTCAATTGCTTTTCGTTTTGGATTTTTTACACCTAACTTCTCAATATTAGAAATAATAACGATTGCAAAAGCAAGCGAAGCTAAAGCATCCATGGTGTTATATCCATCTAATAATCCTGTAAATAACGGTTTATCAACATAATTCCCCTGTGGTTCAAATTGGCTCACTTGGCCCATTGGATTTACATAGGTTGCAATTAACAATATTGATAAAAGCACCACAAAAATAGGTGTAAGATATTTACCAACCCAATCTAGTATTCTTCCCGGTCTAAGTGAATAATAAAGTGTAACTGCAAAGAAGACTAATGAAAATACAAGCAATCCAATTTGAAGATATTCCTCAGCAATAAAAGGATTTAAACCTACTTCAAATGCAACAGTAGCAGTACGTGGGATAGCGAACAAAGGTCCTATTGTTAAATATAGGGCGCATGTTAAAAAAATCGAATATACCCTATTAACAGGCTTAGCCAGATCATATAAACTGTCACTTTGTGCAAGGGCAGTTGCAACAACTCCTAATAAGGGAAGGCCTACTCCTGTAATTAAGAATCCAAGGGTTGCCTATTGTTTTTTCATTTCAATAATAAGAATGTGTGATGTCTCTATTGCCTTTATTTTTATATCCTCTTCTATTATCTCCAACCCATCCCTCATATTTAGGATTATCTTGTTGATGTCTGAAGTGCCCTCTATTTGTACTAAATATGCTTGCCTTCCTTCTTCTACTTTAAATTCAATTTCCTTATCCTTATCCAACTCTAATACAAATATATTTACATCTTGATTCACCTTTATTGGTGCATTTCCTTCCTTTGAGGAAACAATATTAAGCCATTTATTTTTTCTGTCATTCCATTCAAACTTGTAATCCCCATAGTTGGGTTCATAGCCATTTTTATCAGGGTAAATCCAAATTTGAAGAAATCTTAATGTTTCTTCTCCAAAGTTATGCTCACTGTGGAACACTCCTGTCCCTGCACTCATGTACTGGACATGGCCACGGGATAGGGTGCGTTTATTACCCATACTATCTCCATGGGTCAACTCACCATCTACAATATAGCTAATAATCTCCATATCCCTATGTGGATGAGTATCAAACCCTGTCCCTGGTTTTACTAAATCATCATTGATTACTCTTAAAACTCCAAAATTAATATTGGATGGATTATAATATTCTGCAAATGAAAAGTGAAACTTGCTTTTTAACCAACCTAAGTCACTACTTCCCATTTTAGTATTATCTATTTTTCTTAACATACCTATTTCTCACCTTTATAAGATTTTCAATTCCTGCTATAGTCTTTTACTTTACTATCTTAACTCTTTTAGAGATATCTTCTTTTTCCTTTTCACCTGGGTGAGATCCGATTCCACCAAAAGGCATTTGAGCAATTAAAACATAACTTTCTGGTAAATTGAACATTTCCCTAACCATTTCATCTATAACTGGATTATAATGTTGAAGTGAAGCACCTATTTCCAACTCTCTTAGTCCACTCCAAATAGTTAATTGAAGCATTCCTGATGACTGACTAGCCCAACCAGGAAACCTATCTGCATATGTT
>JAAYFT010000155.1 GCA_012728125.1 Tissierellia bacterium
CAGCATCTTCTAATGTTCTAGATAGAAGTCTTGGTTCTAATCCTCTCTCATCATAAACTTTCTTGTACATTCTTCCAGGGATTACTATAGCTAAGTACTGGTCAGCTGCTAATATATTAACTGCTAAACTAGTTAATATGGTGGCAGTTATTAAAGAACCAGTATTGTTTGCAAATTTCAATATAGCATTTCCAATAGCTTGTAGCATACCAGTTCTTTCCATTATACCACCAAAGACCATGGCAAGTAAAATTAATGAAACTGTCCACATCATGCCATCTAGTCCTCCGCCACTTAACAGGTCGTCTACAAGTTCAACTCCAGTTTCAACACTAACACCATAATGGGCAGCATCGATTATGTCGCCAATTCCAGAACCTTGGAATATTGCAGCAAACAAACCACCGAGAACAGTACCAGATACAAGACCAGGCAATGCAGGAATTTTTAATAATACTAATATAATTACGATAATTGGTGGAAGGATAAGTAATGGTGAAATGTTGAAGTTACTAGATATTGCATTAAGAATCAGATCGATATTTGCTGTATCAAGGGCTTTACCAGCATATCTTGCACCTATAATACCATATAATACCATCGCAATTAGATAGCTTGGAACTGTTGTGTAGAACATATATCTAATATGTTCAAATAAGGTAGAACCTGCCATTGCAGGAGCAAGGTTAGTTGTATCGGATAAAGGTGACATCTTATCACCAAAATATGCTCCAGATACTATACAACCAGCAACAATTGGAGTAGGTATTCCTAATCCTTGTCCAACACCAATAAGTGCAATCCCTACTGTACCTGCAGTTGTCCATGAACTACCAGTAGCTAAGGATACTATAGAGCAGATTATCATAGTTGCTACTAAGAAGATACTAGGTGATAAAATCTTTAAACCATAGTAAATCATTGCAGGTACTGTACCACTAAGTATCCATGTACCAATTAATGAACCTATTATCATTAATATGAGTATTGCTTGCATGGATAATTGGATTGTTTCAATGGCACCTTTTTCGACTTCATCCCAGGTATATCCTAGTGAGAACATAGCTACTAATGATGCAACTATTATACCCACTAATAATGGAATATGTGGGTCTGCACCAAAACCAATGATAGCAACTGATAGTACAACCATTAATACAATAATAGGAATAAATGCATGACCTAGGGTTGCTTCTTTCTTTGTTTTCATACTAATCCCCCTTTTCATTTATCTGCTATCTAACAAGAGTTAGATAAAAATTAAACATCAATTAAAGTTTACTATATTTTTGTACAAATTTCAATACAGTATCACAAATATTCACAAATATTTAAAAAAAAGAAATTATCTAAAAACGCTATTTTTGCCATTTATAGTTCAATGACATAAATTGTATTATTTATAATTGTTGTGTAAGAAAAGGTATTTATTGTCTAAGGGTTCTGTAGACTTGATTACAGAACCACCTAGACATACTTCATCCTTATACAATACTGCCACCTGACCAGGTGTTACTGCTTTTACTGGTTCCTTATATTGAATATGAAGATTTCCATCATCCAATATATTAACTACTACTGGTATATCTCTTTGCCTATACCTAAATTTTGCAGTACAATCTAAGGGTGTTTTTGGTGGACTTTCCAATACCCATACTGGTTCTTCGCTGATTAAAGATGTGGAATATAAGGCAGGATGGTTTTCCCCTTGAGCAACATATAGTATATTATTTTTTAAGTCCTTTCCTGCTACAAACCATGGTTCTCCTGTGCCAATACCACCAATACCAATGCCTCTTCTCTGCCCCATGGTATAGTGTATAAGTCCCTTATGCTTTCCTAGGGCTTGGCCATCTACACTTATTATATCTCCTTCCTTAGTTAGTAAATATCTATCTAAAAACTCATCGAAGTCCCTTTCACCTATAAAACATATGCCAGTTGAATCCTTCTTCTTGGCTGTATATAGATTGTGTTTTTCAGCCAATGATCTTACTTCTTTCTTTTCTAAATGTCCTATGGGAAATATGGTTTTAGAAAGGGCTCTTTGTCCAATTCTAGACAGGAAGTAACTTTGGTCTTTATTTTCGTCCTTTCCCCTAAGTAGATAATATTTACCATTTCTTTTTTCAACCTGAGCATAATGGCCCATGGCTATATAGTCTCCATCTAATTTTAATGCATAATCTAGAAAAGCATTAAACTTAATTTCTTGGTTACACATAACATCAGGGTTTGGTGTTCGACCCTTCTTATATTCATTTAAAAAATAGGTAAAAACCCTATCCCAATATTCCTTTTCAAAATTAATTGTATAAAAAGGAATATCCAATTGGTCAGCTACTTTTCTCGCATCTTCTGCGTCTCTAGTGGCAGTACATACTCCAAATTCATCTATTTCTGTCCAATTTTTCATAAATAGGGCGATAACGTCATATCCAGCTTCTTTTAACAATAAGGCAGAAACTGAAGAATCCACTCCACCACTCATACCTAAAATTACTCTCTTTTTCATTTGACTCCCCTCACAAAATCTTCTTATAGACATTATAAATTATTTTAATCCTATTTGAAATAAATATTCTATAGGAAACTTTTAGGTAAAGTAAACATATTTATATTAAATAAATACTTTATATATTTCACTTTTCATATGAAGTAAGTAGGAGAAGGATGGTAAAACAGTGAAACAGAAAGCAAAGAGAGGAGCAAAAGGAATGAGATATTCATTATTCGTATCAGTATTAATAATATTAAACGTAGTTTGCCAAAGCAGTGATATACTACCAACTCAAAGCCAAGAAATCCATTTAGAAACCTTGCAAGATTTAGATAATGAATTGAAGGAAGAGGAAAATATTGTTAATGAGTCATCAGATGAATTAGATGAAAGTACAGATCCTCAGGAAATAGTGGAAGAAACCCTAGAAGAAATAGAGATACTAAAGTTTAATATAAATGGCTTAAAGTTAAGGGAAGGAATAATAAGTGAAGATGTCCTAAGGCTTAAGGAATTTTTAAAGGCTATGGGATATGAGGGAATTATAGAAGATTATAAATATGATCAAAAGACTAAGGAAATAGTAATGGATTATCAAAGAGCAAATGGATTAGTTCCTGATGGAGTAGTCGGTGAAAAAACTTTTACAAAGATAAACGAAGACATGGAGATAAATAAAATTTTCATTCCGGAAAAGAAAATTATTTTTTCTATGGATGAGGACCAAGTTAATGAAGAAATACCAGAGGGAAATTTTATAATCATCAACAAGGATAGCAATACCCTATACCACTTAAGTAACAGGGAAATAATAGATAAGTATCCTGTAGCAACAGGTAAAGAACTAAAATATACGCCAGAAGGCAAATTTACCATAGTTACAAAGTTTGTAAATCCTGCATGGGGCGGTGCAGGGAGACATAAACCTATAAAGGGAGGAGACCCAAATAATCCACTAGGTACTAGGTGGATGGGGTTAAATATTAGAGGTGGAGGAGTTTATGGAATACATGGTAATTCTGATGAAAATAGTATAGGCAGGTATGTATCCTTGGGATGTGTTAGAATGTTTAACGAAGATGTAGAAGCCCTTTATGATTTAATTGACTACGGAACTCCAGTATGGATCGGAACAGAAGAAAAATTAGGGGAGTATGGTATTAGATTTATATATGAATAAGATAGAATAATGCCCACTATTATGGTAAGACCAAATAGTGGGCATTATCTAATATCCTCTCTTTAAATCAACTATGTTAATTAGTTCTTCATTATTTTTATACCTTTTCATATTTTTGTATGCTATTTCAAATCTCCTAGTGTGAATCATTTCTGATGACCAGGAATTTTGGGGAGTAATAATAACATTATCCATGTCCCATAAAGGACTAGTCTCTGGAAGTGGTTCAGTTTCAAATACATCAAGGGCAGCTTTTTTAATCTTAGCAGATTTTAGATTTTCAATTAAAGCTTTTTCATCAATAATGCTACCACGGGCAATATTAATTAAGTATGTTCCGTCCTTCATATTAGAAAACACTTCTTCGTTTACAAGGTGGTGTGTTTCATTAGTATAGGGGGCAGCGATAACAAAAAAATCGCATTGGCCAATATATTGATTAATCATATCTATTGAATAACACTGGTGAAAATACTCAACGGGTCTACCAGAACGATTAAAGCCTAAAATCTTTACACCAAAAGCCTCTAACCTTTTAGCTGCTTCCTGTGCAATAGAACCTGTACCTAAAAAGCCAACTGTTTTACCGTACAATTCTAATAATGAGGTATCCATTTTCCATATCTTTTCATTTTGCCTATCATAAAACTCTCTACTATTTTTAATCATCTCTAGGGCCTTTAGAACTATCCATTCAGCTATTGGTATACTATAGCAACCCCTGTTATTTGTAAGAATAATATTTTTTTTCAATACCTTGTCAAGTGGCACCTGGTTAATGCCTGCACTTAATAACTGTATCCATTTATTATTAGGGAATAAATCTAGATCTAATTTTTCAAAGGGGTTAAAACAAACCAACAAGTCAACATCCCTCATATCGTCAGAAAAGGAAAACTGTCTTTCATCATTAAATATTATCTCGTAACCTAGGTCTTCAAGAAGCTTCATTTCTTCATCTTTGTATTTAAAGGTTATTAATGCTTTCAATCCTACTTCCTCCTTCACTAAACTTTTATATAGTATAATACCCATTTGTATATATATATTAGCAATATAATAAATATTTTTAAATAAATCAACCAATAAAACTTAGCTTAATTATTCTCATTAAGAATCGATGATATGGTAGAAATTATAGAAAG
>JAAYFT010000156.1 GCA_012728125.1 Tissierellia bacterium
CTTTATAATATTATGGAAAAATTATATAATTATATTACATAAAATATATTACATCAATTATATTATAAAGTATATTTGTCGTCAAAATAAATAATTAAATAACAAGCATTTTACTAGCTTTGGATTAATTGACTTACTTTGAGGAAAAACTTATTATGGACTTGTATGTGAAAAATACTATTTGGGATGTGAGATAATTGTTAGATAATAGAGGAAATAAAGACATATTGGAAACTAACCTATTATTAGAACAGGTTTTTGAAAATGCAGCAGATGGTATGTGCATTTTAAATACAGATTATGAAGTAATCAAGGTAAGCCATAAATTAGTAAAATCCCTAGGTTTAACCAAGGAAGACCTTATCGGTAAGAAATGTAATGAGGTAATTTTACTATTTTTTTGCAATACAGCTGACTGCCCCATGAATAGGATAAAAAAGGGTGAAAAATATTTTACATATGAAGCCAATTATAAAATAGGCAATAAGAGTGTTCATTTTTTGATAACAGCCACCCCCCTAATGAGTTCAAATAATGAAATAGAAGGACTTATATTAAGTTATAAGGATATTACGGATTTAATAAAGTACCAGAAGGAATTACAAATGGCTAAGGATAAAGCAGAAGAAGAAAACTTCTTGAAAACCCAGTTTCTTGCAAATATAAGCCATGAAATTCGGACACCTATGAATGGGATATTGGGACTTATTGAATTATTTGGTGAAACTCAGCTAGATCCTAAACAGGAAGAGTATATGGACTTAATAAAATACTCTGCAGACAGACTTCTTTCCATTCTAGACAATATTTTAGATTTTTCCAAAATCAAAGCAAATAAATTAGAGGTAAAAAGGAAAAGATTTAATTTAATCCATTTATTGGAAAATATAAAAAAATTTTTTTATCTACAGGCAAGTGGTAAAGGGTTAGATTTCAATTGGAAAGTCAATGATAAGCTCCCTAATATGATTATAGGTGATCCTGATTGTTTAAATCAAATACTCTTCAATTTACTCAGCAATGCCATCAAATTCACAGAAAGTGGACATGTTGGTCTACAAGTAGATATAAAAGGGCAAGATGCCAAAAATATTGAGCTAAGCTTCAGTGTTATAGATACAGGTATTGGGATCCCAGAGGACAAGATAAGTCATATCTTCAAAGAGTTTTATCAAACTGATTTATCCTCCACAAAAAAATATGGTGGTAGTGGATTAGGACTTACTATAACAAAGGAATTAATTGAAAAAATGGGTGGAGAGATAAGTGTAAGTTCACAAGTGGGAATGGGCAGCAAATTTACCTTTAACATAAAATTTGAAAAAGTCAATTTACTGGTCCATGATGAAGAATATAGTTTAAAGAAAGACAAGGATATTAATATAGATAGGCTTAACAACTTAAACATATTAGTTGTAGATGATGATTTGATAAATCAAAAAATAATATTTAATATGCTAGAAAAAAGCAATTGGAATATTAGCTTGGAATCAAATGGGGAAAAGGTCTTAGACCTAGTAAGGAAGAATAATTATGATTTAATAATATTGGATATTTTTATGCC
>JAAYFT010000157.1 GCA_012728125.1 Tissierellia bacterium
ACATATTGAAGCATATGTTTGATGGCTGCTTCAACCCTCTCCAACCCAATAATACTAATTGAACTTATAATTATGGTAAATGATGCTGCTACACCAATTAATATCTTTTTATATCTTCTTTTTCTTACTGTCTTTGTCCTTGGCTTCATGTGCTTTTAAACTGGCTAGATCGTCTAATAATATGGGCTTGTTTTTCCTAAGCAGGTCCTTTGACTTGTTAACTGCTATTTTTAATAGCCATGATTTAAACTTAGTCTTATCTCTTATCTTGTCTTTGGAAATGTAGGCCTGATAGGCTGTCTCCTGTACAATATCTAGGGCATCTGCCTCATTGTTTACATAGGTATAAGCTATCCTGTAGATGTCTCCTTTGTATTGGTTAAATAGTGTTTCGAACTCTTTTGTAGATATTTTGATTTTAAAGCACCTCCTAAAAGCAAGTTTCTATATATATGACGGATAAGGATGAGAAAAAGTTTCAAATTTAATAAATATTATTTGTTAAATCCATTATACCAATAAGCAATTTAAAAAAGGGAATGACAATATGCCATTCCCAAAAAATTATAGATAATCTAAGTCTATTTAGATAAGTCAATAATATCAGTAGCTACTTTATCGATGAACCTCCTGTCGTGCTCTACTAAGATCATAGTAGGAGAACATTCTAAAATCATATTTTCTATTTGTAATCTTGAAATTACATCAATATAGTTAAGGGGCT
This sequence comes from Tissierellia bacterium, assembly GCA_012728125.1. Lineage (GTDB taxonomy): Bacteria > Bacillota > Clostridia > Tissierellales > Tissierellaceae > JAAYFT01. The sequence continues at coordinate 725 of JAAYFT010000157.1, forward strand.
CATCCCAAATAAATAGGTGGGCTTCTTCACAAATAGACTTGGCAATAAAGATTTTTTTCTTCTGTCCCATGGAAAAATTTTCTATGGGGATTTCAAATTGGTCTCTTGAAAAGCCAAGCTTTCTTAATATGGTCAAAAACTTTGTTTTGTCTAAACCCATTTTATGAACAAATTCATTGATATTGCCTTCAACATAATCAAATCTTTGAGGAATATATGAAATAGTTATTCCCTTTGCTATTTCTAACTTACCTTTCCAAGGTACATCCCTACCTAAAATTGCCTTTATTATACTAGATTTACCGCTTCCATTACTACCTTTAAATACTATACAATCTCCCTTTTCCACTGTAAATTCTATGGGTTTAAAGATATTCTCATCTCCATAGGCTATGGTAAAATCTTCTGCATTAATATAGGGTTTTGCATGGTGGTCTAATACATTCATCTGTAGTTTTTCTAAGGGCTCTACGTTTTTTAATAAGTTTTTCTTTTCCTCTATAGCCTTTTCATATCTCTTCTCTATTGCCTTAGACCTTTTCATCATCTTTGCTGCCTTATGTCCTATATAGCCCCTATCTACAGGTCCAGAGCCTAATTTAGTGGCTTCTACCTTGTCAGACCATGTGGCCTTTTGCCTTGCAGACTCCCTTAGCCTCCTTATTTCCTTTCTCAATTTTTCATTTTTTTCTAATTCATATTGGTCTTCTAAGTTCTTATTTTTCTCCCAGCTATCATAATTTCCCCTTTGGATGACTATCTTAGACTTCTCAATTGAAAGTACATGGTCTACTATACTGTTTATAAAATCTCTATCATGGGACACAAGTATAAAGCCTTTTTTACCTTCCAAATATCTAGCTACTACTTGCCTACCATGGGTGTCTAAGTGGTTAGTAGGCTCATCAATTAATAAAAACCTATCTTCCTCTGCAAAGAGCAGGGCCAGTAGAATTTTCGTCTGTTCCCCACCACTTAAGGTTGAAAAGGGACGATATAGGGCTTCTTCTTCTACTTCTATTAAATTCATTTCCCTTCGTAGTTTCCACAGCTCAAAATTTGGCTGTAAATCCTCCAATAAGTCTAAAGTCACCATGTCATAATCTTTTATGTCAAAGGGGAAGTATGCCATGGGTACAGGTTTTATAATGGAACCCTTATAGGTATATTCATCCATCAATAGTTTTAAGAAGGTAGTCTTGCCGTAACCGTTTCTCCCTATAAAGCCCAACTTCCAATTTGTATCTAACTGTAAATCTAAATCTTCAAAAATAGGCTTTAGACTTCCTGGATATTCAAAAGTTAAATTTTTTATATCGATTAATGCCATATAGATTCTCCCTTCATATTATGATATTTGGCGAGAATCCTCTTTTAAAAATCAAAAAAGTTGAGAGCGAAAAACTCTCAACTATAAAAAATAATAGTTGTTATTTTCATCAAGTTATAATTAATTGTAAGAGGTTTCTCGCTAAAAATGGGCACAACAAGGTAAGGCTCCCTTAAAGGAAGGAAAAGTTGTGCTTATTAAATTTATTATTTAGCAAGAAATATAAACATGTGAACACCTCTTACCTAGTATTAACTAGATTATAGCATATTTTTTCATAGTGTGCTAGATATGAGTATTTTAAATATTAAATTCTTTATACAGCTATGTAATATTTTATCAAATACTCCCAAATTTATTATTCTTCATCAAATAAGTCGCCATAGTATTTATTGTAGTGCTTAATATTGCATTCTCCCCATATAAGATTTATTATAAAAAATAGTATAAGCCTGAAGAAGAAACTAAGTAAATAATATATGGGATCCGATACAATAAGGAAAATTCTTCTTTTAGTAATAATGTCTATTGGTATAAAAATCATTGAAGTAACTAGTGCATCTAACAAATAATTCTTGTACCTAATTTTCTTCTCCTCTGGTGAACTGCCTATAGATAATTCTTTTCCTCTGATAGTTTTAGGTAATCTGAATTCTTTTGCCTTTCTATGATATAGGTTCAAAACTATGGCCATAATAACTATTAAGCTTATTTCTAAATAGGTATTTTTAAAACTTTTATCCCTAAAAAGCTTAAATATAATGACAAACACCGTATAGAAGTAGCCAAAAAAGGCTCCTGCAGCTAGAGATTCACTTATATGTTTTCTCTGCCTTTCATCCAGTATGAACCTTCTAGTCTTTTTGTATTCTTTGCTCCATCCTGATTTATCGACATACTCACTAGTTACAATATAATAGCTGAGTGTTCCAATAACCATTACTCCTAATATACTGATTTCAGTAATGGCAGCTTTTGTACTGGGTGTAGTCATTAGTTTGTAAATAATAAGCATTATTTCATATATCATGCCAACGACTACAGAGGCTGCCATGCCTTGGCTTAGTATCTTCATTTCCCTTTCATCTAATCTCCTATTACCATTCATCTTCTTCATCCTCCTGCCAAAATAGGTCATTTAAGGTTTTGTCCAAAGCCCTACATATGGCAATACATAATTTTAAAGACGGGTTATATTTCCCTGCTTCTATAAGGCCTATGGTCTGCCTAGTAACCCCTACTAGATTTGCTAGTTCTTCCTGGGAAAGGTCTTTTTCAATCCTTGCCATCTTCAACCTTTTATTCTTCAACCTGCCACCTCCTAATTAAATTGTAATATATTCCATGCGAAATGTCAATTATATATTACATTTTGTTATGATTAGCTTACATATATTCACATAAAAAGACTCTTAAAGTTAACCTTTAAGAGTCTAAAATATGTTTTATTGACCTGACATTACTTCAGTCCAAATCCTATCATATTCTGTTATTATATCCATTGGGTCTTTAAATACTTCCAATTTAACACTATCTAAAAACTCATCGGAAGGATATGCAACTTTTGAATTTCTTATTTCCTCTGGTAACATATCCACTGCTTCTGGTATAGGAGTAGAATATCCAATATAGTCTGCATTTCTAGCAGCTATGTCTGGCCTACATAGGAAGTTAATGAACAATTCTGCCCCTTCCTTATTTTTAGCATTTGCTGGTATAACCATACTGTCAAACCATAGGTTTGTACCTTCCTTAGGTATTGCATAGTCTAAGTCTGGGTTTTCTCTCATCATGGCTACTGCATCCCCTGACCATACTACTGCTAGGGCAGCTTCTCCACCAACCATAGTGTCCTTAACTTCGTCTCCTTGGTATGCCCATACTAAAGGTCTTTGTTTTAACAATTCTGCCTTAGCTTCTTCTAGTTCATCAATATTTCTACTATTTAAGGAATATCCTAGTTTTAATAGGGCTACTGCAATAGTATCTCTTTGGCTAT
>JAAYFT010000158.1 GCA_012728125.1 Tissierellia bacterium
ACTTATCTTACTGTAGCATTATTCATTTATTTATTTTTAATTTTTGTATTTCCTCAGCTAGTTTCTAGTATAGTAGGATTAGCTAATGATATACCTACATATATATCCAATATTACTAGTCTAGTAAATGAATTCAATAGTAAGTATGAAATTCAAGAAGAATACTACAAACTATTGGTAGAACAATGGGAAAAATATAAGGATAGTATTATAAGATTTGTAACCAACATAATTCCTATACTTGGCAATATAACAAAGACGATTCTGTCTAGTGTTTGGAATATAGTTCTTGGATTAATAGTATCTATCTACTTATTGATTGATAAGGAAAGGTTTTTTAGTTTAGGGAAGAAGATAACCAAGGCCTTATTTTCTGAAGAAAGGGCAAATAGGATAATTGAGTTAAGCCATAGGAGCAATAAAATATTTGGTAACTTTCTATCTGGAAAAATATTAGATTCCATAATTATTGGTATATTAACCTTTATTGTATTGACCATAGTTAAAATGCCATACACAATTTTAGTATCCTTTATAGTCGGTATAACAAATATAATCCCCTTCTTTGGGCCGTTTATAGGGGCTATTCCTTCAGCAATTATTATTTTCTTTGTATCCCCTATAAAATCCCTATGGTTTATAGTCATTATATTTATAATCCAACAAATTGATGGAAATATTATAGGACCAAAGATTTTAGGAGATTCTCTTGGTATATCAGCTTTCTGGATCTTGTTTTCTCTGTTAGTTGCAGGAAAGATGTTTGGCTTTATAGGCTTAGTAATAGGAGTACCTTTATTTGTACTTGTTTACTCCATAATAAAAGACATTATAGAAAACAGATTAGATAGGAAAGGCTTACCTAGAGAAACGGATAAGTACTAAAAAAGGGCCACTATTGGCCCTTTTTTAGTACTTCTTTTAAATTTTCAACAAAAAATCTATTTTCCTCCATTGTGCCTATGGATACCCTAATATAGTTTCCTGTCATAGGCCTTATAATTACACCTCTTTTTTGCAATTCCATGAATACTTCCTGTCCATCCCTACCTACATCTACTAGTATATGATTAGTTTCTGATGGGACATAGTGAAGGCTTAGTCTATCAAACTCTTCGTATAGGAAGTTTTTGCCTTGGAGATTAGTATCATAAGCTTTTTTCAGAAACTCATCATCTTCTATAGCGGCCATGGCAGCTACTTGGGCTAATGAACTAACATTAAAAGGCCCCCTAACCCTATTTATGTACTGTAAAACCTCTTTATGGCCAACAGTATAAGCTACCCTAATACCAGCTAATCCATATGCTTTTGAAAAAGTTCTCATAACGAGGAGATTTTCGTATTTCTTAGTCAATTCAATTGAATTAAATGGGTAATCGTCCCTAGTTACATATTCTCTATAAGCTTCATCTGAAACAACTAAAACATATGGTGGAACCTTATCTAAGAATTCTACAAAGTCCTTTTCTGTTATCATGGTGCCAGTTGGGTTATTTGGATTACATATCCAAATGATTTTTGTTTTAGGGGAGATCTTTTCTAAAATTCCATCTAAATCAAAGGTAAATTCTTTCAGAGGCACTATAACTGGAGTTCCACCCATCATAATTGTTGTTTGCATATATCTTGGGAAAGTAATATCAGCCATTATAACCTCATCATCTTTGTTAATAAAGGTTTTAGCAATTAAATCTATCATTTCATCAGACCCGCTACTGGGGAGGATATTATCTACCTCTACACTATGTTTTTTAGCCAATAGGTTTTTTAGGTCAGTATTGTTACCATCAGGATAGATGGCAAGCTTATCTAAGGCTTGGATTATAGCCTCTTTAACCTTGGGAGAACAACCTAAAGGGTTTTCATTTGAAGCAAGCTTTACAACCTTTTGGATATTATACTCCCTCTTTACATCTTCAATTGGCTTACCAGGCTTATAAGGTTGAATATTTTTTATTTCCTCTCTAAACTGAATTGACAAATATATGACCTCCTTTATATAGACTAATATCAGTATATCAAATATTCTAATTATTAGACAATAAAAAAAGCTATGATATTACCTTGTCTTATGATATAATCATAAAGGTAGTGATAATTTTTGAGAAATTGACTAAAAATTTTGTGAAATGTTAAAAATAGGTATGAAGATTTAATAAATCTTTCAAATAAATATGCTGGTTAAGGGGGAAATGAATAATGAAAACATATTCAGCTGATAAAATCAGAAATGTAGCTTTACTAGGTCATAGTAGTAGCGGAAAAACAACTTTAACTGAAGCAGTACTATTTGCAACAGGCACAACAAAAAGACAAGGTAGAGTAGATGATGGGAATACTGTATCAGACTTTGATAAGGAAGAAATAGCTAGGAAGGTTTCCATCAATACTACTGTTATTCCCGTAGAGTGGAAAGACACTAAATTTAACCTACTTGACACACCAGGATATTTTGATTTCATTGGTGAGATGTATGGTGCGAAAAGAGCATCTGAAGGCTCAATACTACTAGTTGATGCTTCATCAGGTATCGAGGTAGGTACAGAAAAAGCATGGAAGAACTTGGAGAAATACAAAACACCGAGAATAATCTTTATCAATAAAATGGATAAAGAAGAAGTTAACTTTGAAAATTTACTAGCTCAATTAAAGGAAACATTTGGAGAGAAAATTGTACCTTTCGCCTTACCAATAGGAGTATCAAGTGACTTTAAAGGATTAGTATCCGTAATTGACGAAAAAGCTTATGAGTATAATGGAATTCAAAGAAAAGAAGTAGAACTAGCTGATGATTTCAAAGTAGAAATTGAGTCAATTAAAGAAGGTTTAATGGAGACCATAGCTGAAACCGATGAAGAATTAATGGAAAAATACTTTGAAGGAGAAGAATTTACTCCTGAAGAGATTTCAAAGGGATTAAAATTAGCTGTATCAAATGGAGATCTAGTTCCTCTATTAGTAGGATGTGCAGAAAAAGCTATGGGAATGGACTTCTTACTAGAAACTATAGAAAAATACATTCCTTCTCCAGTAGATATAGGCTTAGCTAAAGGACTTAAGGACGGGCAAGAAGTAGAAAGAAAAATAGATGTTAAAGAACCATTCTCAGCTATAGTATTCAAAACTATAATAGACCCATTTGTTGGAAAACTTACATTATTTAAAGTGGTATCTGGTAAGCTTACTAAGGACATGGAAGTATATAATTCCACTAAGGAAAAATCAGAAAAATTAGGTGGCTTATTTGTACTTAGAGGTAAGAACCAAATAGAAGTGGGAGAGATTCAAGCTGGTGACATCGGAGCTACTTCTAAACTAAGCCATACCCAAACTGGAGATACCCTATGTGTTAAAAACAACCAAATTCTATTTGATAAGATAGAATACCCGCAGCCAACCCTATACTTAGCAGTAGAACCAAAGGCTAAGGGAGACGAAGACAAGATAGGAACAGCCCTACAAAGACTAACGGAAGAAGACCCAACCTTTGTTGTTGAAAGAAATACAGAAACAAAACAATTGCTAATCGGCGGACAAGGAAACATGCAATTGACAGTAATAGTAGACAAATTGAAAAATGCCTTTGGAGTAGAAGTAAACCTAACTAAACCAAAAGTAGCATATAGGGAAACTATTAAAGGAACATCATCTGTACAAGGAAAACATAAGAAACAATCTGGTGGTGCAGGTCAGTACGGAGATGTTCATATAAGATTTGAACCATGTGAAGAACAATTTGTATTCGCAGAAGAAGTATTTGGTGGTGCAGTGCCTAGAAACTTCTTCCCAGCAGTTGAAAAAGGATTACAAGAGTCCTTAGAGCACGGAGTATTGGCAGGATATCCAGTAGTTAATATAAAGGCAACTTTATTTGATGGTTCATACCACCCAGTAGACTCTAACGAAATGGCCTTTAAGATTGCAGCTTCCCTTGCATTTAAGAAAGGTATGGAGCAAGCAAATCCAATACTATTAGAGCCTATAATGAAGTTAGAAATCGTAATACCAGAAGATTACATGGGCGATGTAATGGGAGACATGAACAAGCGTAGAGGAAGAATTCTAGGTATGGAACAACAAGAAGATGGATCCCAAAAGATTATAGCAGAAGCACCTCATGCTGAACTATTTGAATATGCAATAGATTTAAGAGCTATGACTCAAGCTAGAGGAAGCTTTACAATGGAATTTGTTAGATATGAAGAAGTTCCATCCAATATAGCGGAGAAAATCATAGAAGAAGCCAAAGCTGAAAAAGAATAAAATTGCCATAACATAAAATAACCACAGTTTTTAACTGTGGTTATTTATTTCAAAAAAACTTTTAGAAAAAGAAAAAAAGTGGTATAATAATATTGAAGGACAAAGAAAGTCAAAGTCAAGGAGGAATACTATGCCAAGACTTACAAATGTCATAGAAAGGTTCCTAAAATCCTTAATAGATGCCCAGGAAGATGGAATCATAGAAATCCAGAGGAACGAGTTGGCGGAAAAATTCAATTGTGCACCTTCCCAGATAAACTATGTACTCTCCACCAGATTTACTCCCTATAAAGGATATTATATAGAGAGTAGAAGAGGTGGCGGTGGGTATATTAAGATAATAAAAGTTAGTATTGACGAATATGAGGATATCAATAATATTATACTAGATACAATTGGAGAATCAATTACAAAAAATAAGGCATACCATATAGTGGAAGGACTTATAGAAGAAAGGATCATATCTGAAAGGGAAGGACATATTATTAAGGCAGCCTTAAGTGACAGGTCATTAAATAGTGAAAATCCAGAAATCAGGAATAGATTGAGGGCAGATATTTTGAAAAACATATTGTTAATCCTAATCAAATAGGGGGTGTTAAGTTTGTTATGCGAAAAATGCAACAAAAATAATGCTACAATTCATTTTACTAAAATAATTAATGGTCAAGTTGAAGAAAGACACTTGTGTGAAACATGTGCCAAAGAAAATAATGAGCTAGAGTTCAACTTTGAAGTACCTTTTTCATTTGAAAAACTATTTACAGGTTTAATAGATTCAATTCAAGAGGACCCAGGGAAAAGAAAAGATATAACTTGCCCTAAATGCGGTCTAACCTATAAAAAATTCCAGGAAGTTGGTAAATTCGGTTGTGCTAAATGCTATGAAGTCTTTAGAAAAGATATTAGTTCCCTAGTAAAAGGTATTCATGGACATAATACTCACCAAGGAAAGGTTCCGATTAAAACTAAAGACAAGGTTATACAGAAGAAGGCTATTGAGTCCCTTAAGATGGAGTTGGAAAAATCTATAGAAAAAGAGGATTTTGAAAGAGCTGCCTACCTTAGGGATGAGATAAATCGGTTAAGGGAAAAACTAGGTGAAATATAGGAGGTGAAGCCTGTGGTTAAATGGTTAGAGGGTATAGGGAATGATGAAGATGTAGTAGTAAGTACTAGGCTTAGACTGGCTAGAAATATGGCTAATTATAGGTTTCCTTACTTTATGACCAAGGATGAATCAGAGGCCTTAACAGAAGAAATTTTAAATGGTATGAAAGACAACGTTTATGATATACCTTATAAATTTTACCGTATTAGAGACCTATCTGATATAGAAAAAAATGTTTTTGTAGAGAAGCATTTAATAAGCCCAAATCTAGCAAAAAAAGCTGATAGTGGTAGTTTTCTCATAAGAAATGATGAAAGGGCTACTATAATGATAAATGAAGAAGATCATATAAGAATACAAGTCCTATTACCAGGATTAGATTTTGAAGAAGGTTGGAAAATTTCCTCTAAAATCGATGATTTCCTTGAGGGAAAAGTTGAATACGCTTACCATGAGCAATTTGGATATTTAACTTCATGCCCAACTAATGTAGGTACAGGCTTAAGGGCTTCTGTAATGGTACACCTTCCATGCCTATCTATGACTGGCCATATAAATACCATAATTGAGGGGATTACTAAAATAGGTTTAACTGTAAGGGGGATTTATGGCGAAGGTACTAAGGCATCAGGCTACCTATTCCAGATTTCAAACCAAACTACCATAGGTGAATCTGAAAAGGAAATAATAAAGAAATTGAATAGGGTAGTTCTTCAAATAATTTCTAGGGAAAGAAGTACAAGAGCCTATATGTTAGATAAAAGGAATCATCAAATAGAAGATATGATCTTCAGATCCTTAGGAATATTAAAGTATGGAAGGATTATTTCATCTCAAGAAGCAATGAATCATTTATCTAATGTAAAACTTGGTTGTGATTTGGGAATGATAGATAATATAGATTCTAAGGACATAGTTAATTTGATGATAAAGATACAACCAGCAAGTCTACAAAAAACTTTAAATAAGGAATTAACCTATGAGGAAAGAGATGTATACAGGGCTAAACTAATAAGAGAAAATATTAGAAGTTTGGAGGGATAAAGTATGGCAATGTTTGGAAGATTCACAGAAAAAGCACAAAGAGCTATTCTATTATCTCAAGAAGAAGCTAAGAATTTAAAACATAATTATGTAGGTACAGAACATCTACTTTTAGGTTTAATTGCAGAGGAAGAGGGAGTAGGAGCCAAGGCCTTAGCCAAAGTAGGTGTAACCTTAGATAAGGCAAGGAAAGAGGTTATTTCTATTGTAGGTGAAGGAAATTATGGAGGCGATATATTAGGCTTTACTCCTAGAACCAAAAGGATATTTGAACTAAGTTTTGTTCAAGCAAGAAATCTAGGACATAATTATGTAGGTACAGAACATTTACTACTAGGAGTATTATCAGAAGGCGAAGGTGTTGCCATTGTAGTACTGAAAAGGTTAGGAGTAGATACTAAGAAATTAGCTGATTCAGTTCTTAGTATGATATCAGATTCATCAAATAAACAGGGCCAAAATATGGAAGGCCAAAATATAGATACTCCAAATCTAGATAAATATAGTACTGATTTAAACAAGATGGCAGAATCTGGTGAAATTGACCCAGTAATAGGCAGGACAAAGGAAATAGAAAGGGTAATACAAGTTTTAAGTAGGAGAACAAAGAATAACCCAGTACTAATAGGTGAACCTGGTGTAGGGAAAACTGCTATAGCAGAAGGCTTGGCTCAAAAAATAATTGAAGGCCAAGTTCCAGAAATAATAAAAGACAAGAGAATCGTTTCATTGGATTTACCAGGTATGATTGCAGGGGCTAAATATAGGGGAGAATTTGAAGAAAGACTGAAGTCTGTTATGAGAGAATTAAAGGAAGCAGGAGATGTTATCCTATTTATTGATGAACTCCATACTATAGTAGGTGCAGGGGCAGCAGAAGGTGCCATAGATGCTTCAAATATATTAAAACCAGTACTTGCAAGGGGGGAATTGCAAGTAATAGGGGCTACAACCATAGATGAATATAGGAAACATATTGAGAAGGATTCAGCCTTAGAAAGAAGATTCCAACCTATTATGGTTGAAGAGCCAAGTGTAGAAGATACTGTAAAGATACTAGAGGGACTAAGGGATAGGTACGAAGCCCATCATAGGGTTAAAATAACAGATGAAGCCTTAAGGGCAGCTGCTGAACTTTCCCATAGATATATAACAGACAGGTTTTTACCTGATAAGGCCATAGACTTAATAGATGAGGCCGCTTCTATGATTAGGGTAAATTCCTATGTTCCACCAGAGGAGTTAAAGGATTTGGAAGAACAGCTAGAAGAACTATCTAAGGAAAAGGAAGAGGCCATTAATACTCAAAACTATGAAAAGGCAGCAAAGATAAGAGATAAAGAAAGACAGCTAAAACAGGAGCTGGAAAGCAACAAGGCCCAATGGGAGCATAAGAAGGAAGTTTCCAATTTAATAGTAGGGTATGATGAAATTGCCAAGGTAGTTTCAGATTGGTCTGGTGTTCCTGTAACAAAGATGACTACAGAAGAAAGTCAAAGACTTCTAGATTTAGAAAAAATACTACATGAAAAGGTTATTGGCCAACATCAAGCTGTAGAAGCAGTAGCCAATGCTGTAAGGAGATCGAGGGTAGGTTTGAAAGATCCTAAAAAACCAGTAGGTAGTTTTATCTTTGTAGGCCCTACAGGAGTAGGTAAAACCCATTTGGCTAAGGCTTTAGCAGAAGCCTTATTTGGAGACGAAGATTCCATGATTAGGATAGACATGTCAGAGTATATGGAAAAACACTCAGTATCCAGATTAGTAGGTTCACCACCAGGATATGTGGGATATGATGAAGGAGGCCAACTAACTGAAGCAGTCAGAAGAAAGCCCTATGCAGTAGTCCTCTTCGATGAAATAGAAAAGGCCCATCCAGATGTATTTAATGTGCTTCTACAAATATTAGATGATGGAAGGCTTACTGATTCTAAGGGTAGAACTGTGGATTTCAAAAATACAGTGATTATTATGACCTCAAATGTGGGGGCTACATCTATTAGAAAACAAAATGTACTAGGATTTTCACCAGTACAAGAAGACAATAGGGCAGAGTATGAAAAAATGAAGGAGACCATAACAGAAGAACTAAAAAGGACCTTTAGGCCTGAGTTTTTGAATAGGCTAGATGAGATAATAGTATTCCACAATCTAGAGGAAGTCCATATAAAAGAAATCGTAGATATTATGATAAAGGATTTAGAAAAACGTATGCAAAAGATGGATATAAACATTAAAGTTACTGAAAGTACTAAGGAACACATTTCATCTATTGGTTTCGATCCAGTCTATGGTGCTAGGCCTCTTGAAAGAACCATTAGGAGGATGATTGAAGACCAATTGGCAGAGGAGATTCTAAGAGGAAATATTTCAAAAAATGATAGTATTATCATTGACTATGATAAGGATAATGATAAACTAATATTTAAATCAGCATAGGAACGATTCAAATCGTTCCTTAACTGTTTAAGGAGGAAAAAATGAAGAAAAAAACTAAATATATATGTGAAAATTGTGGTTATGAAAGTATTGGATACTATGGTAAATGTCCAGAATGTAGTAGTTGGAATAGTATGAAGGAAGTAGTAGAAGATAAGAAGGGAGTCAAAGGAGTAGCCAGGTCTGAAAAAAGGCCCATAAAAAGATTGAAGGACATAGTATCTACCAATAGTGATAGGATAGTAACCAGCATAAATGAGTTTAATAGGGTAATGGGTGGAGGCATAGTTAGGGATTCCATAACCATACTTACTGCAAAGCCAGGAGCAGGAAAATCAACCCTACTACTACAAGTTGCCAATGACTTAGCTAATATGGATTATAGGGTCCTATATGCTTCTGGAGAGGAAAGCGAATCCCAAATAAAGAATAGGGCTGACAGGATAATAGATAAAATTAACCCCAATGTATGGGTAATTTCCGATAATAGTATGGACAATGTTTTAGAACTAGTTGAGGAAATCGATCCTGATTTAATAATCATAGATAGTATACAAACCTTCACCCTTGAAGACTTTCCTAACTCAAGGGCAGGCTCCCCTACTCAAACTATGGAATGTGCCAATCAGCTAGTAAAAATTGCAAAAAATCCAAATAGGCCTAGGGCCGTAATCCTAATTGGACAAATGACTAAAGAAGATGAAATAGCAGGAGTTAGGGCTCTAGAGCATCTAGTAGATACGGTGCTTATTATAGAAGGGGAAAGTGGAGAGGAGTTAAGGTCCCTACTGACTACTAAAAACAGATATGGTTCAACAGGAGAAATGGGATTTTTCTATATGACAGATAAGGGCATGAACAGCATAGACAACCCTTCTGAATACTTTATGACTGAGAGGGATGCAAATAGGATGATGCCTGGAAGTTCCATAACTGTAGTTAAGGAAGGGACAAGGCCAATAATACTTGAGATTGAATCCTTAGTTTCCAACTCCTTTACCCCTTATCCTTCTAGAATAAGTGAATGTCTAAAAAGGGAACAATTAAATACTTTAGTGTCCATCATAGAACAAAGAGCAGGCATTAGTTTTTATGATAAAAATGTAGTTATTAAGACTACTGGTGGGATTAAACTAAAGGAGCAGGCCTCAAATCTGGCTGTTGTTATGAGTATTATTTCATCAGTTAAGAATATTCCATTATCTAATGATACTGTCTTCATTGCTGATGTTGGATTAACTGGAGAACTAAAGAGGGTTCCTTCCTTAGAAACAAGGATTAGGGAATTAGACAGGATGGGGTTTAAAAGAGTATATGTAGCTCCTAACAGTGGAATAGATATAAAAACAACCAATATAGAGATAGTTCAACTAAGAACTTTAAGAGAAGTCATTCATAATGTTTTTAGAGAGTAAAAAAGGCTAGATCAAATCTAGCCTAAATTTTTTATCTATCTAGGTAAATTACTTTAAACTATAGATACCTAAGGTTTTGATTGTATTATATTCACTTTCTATTATTTGGTCTAAATCAAGATCTAGGGAATTACAAAGGGCAGCTAAGTAAAATAAATAGGAACCGATTTCCTCATTCATAACCTCTTTACAATTATCACAAAGCTTACCAACAATATGGTTATTAAGGGTGTTTAACATCTCTTCAAAGGAATCTCTATCATAATCCTGCTTAGTAGCATTAATAGAAATACATCCACAATTCGTTACAGATTTTGCTAAAGCCCTATTAATACGGGCATTATATTGGTCTAGCTTCGTTATTATGTCTAATATACTTTTATGTCTAATAAGAACTTGAGATACTTGCTCTTGAAAATCTTTACAAATTAGTGCTGAATCTGTTTTATTGTTGTCACTCATAGTCTCACTCCCAATTAGTTTTTGCTATATATCAATTATACTTACAGGGACAAGTAGTTGTCAAATATTTCTATCAATTATTTAATAGAATTTATTAACAGGTATACTTTCAAGTCTTTGAAAAATATATACAAAAAGGATTGACAACCTAAATATGTCTATGATAAAATAGATTCTTTACATTTCCAGCAAAATGGTGTATAATGAGATAGAATAGGGAAAAATAGGAGGTTTTTGAATGTTTAATATTGGAGATAAGGTTGTCTATCCTATGCACGGTGCTGGTGTCATTGAAGGCATTGAAGAAAAAGAAATTTTAGGTGAAAAGAGAAAGTATTTTATTATGAGAATGCCTATTGGAGATATGAAGGTTATGGTGCCTGTAGATAATGTTGAGGAAGTTGGAGTTAGAGAAATCATTGACAAGCAAGATTTAGATAAAGTAATATCTATATTAAAAGGCAATAAAACTGATATGCCTCAAAACTGGAATAGAAGGTATAGAATTAATATGGATAAAATTAAGTCAGGAGACATCTTTGAAATAGCTGTTGTTGTTAGAAACTTACTTAAACTTGATATGGAAAAAGGTTTATCTACAGGAGAAAAGAAGATGCTTAGCTCTGCCAAGCAAATGTTATTATCAGAGATGGTTTTAGTTTCTGAATTTGATATGGAAAAAATAGAAGAGTTGATAATAGAAGCAGTAACCAATGATGAATAAATTTGTCTAATAAACTTTAAATATTTTGTTTATATTTTAAATATTTGGCAATAACTATATTAACAGGAGGTGAATTAATGGTAGACAAAATACTTAAAATAGTTATTGGTATATTTGGAATGCTCCTTGGTTTTAGCCTTTTATCCTTATTTGTTAATTTAGGATTGATTTATTTAGTGAGAGATGGTTGGATCAATTTAGCTATATATTTGGGAGTTTCCCTTTTGTTTGGAATTATATTCTTTTCTTTATCAGCTAAAATAATTGAAAAAAGTAGACAACTGGTTAGATTAATCGAAAAGGAGTTAGAAAGATTTTCTGCTTATGATATAGCCATATCATCAGTTGGATTAATCATTGGATTATTAATCGCTTTTTTATTATCCCAACCCATTATTAATTTAGGGATTCCTTATGTAGGGGTTGTATCTTCTATTGTCCTTTATGGTATTTTTGGTTATTTAGGCCTTACTATTCCAAATAGGAAGAAGGATGATATTCAAAATAATTTAGGCAATATTAGAAGGAGCTCCAAAGATAAGGTAAAATTTTCAAATAAAACTTGTCCTAAGGTATTAGATACTTCAGTTATTATCGATGGTAGAATAGCAGATATTTGCAAAACTGGATTTATTGAGGGGCCTTTAATTATTCCCCAATTTATATTAGAGGAATTGCAACATATTGCCGACTCTTCTGACTCCTTAAAGAGAAATAGGGGAAGAAGAGGTCTGGATATTCTAAATAAAATTCAAAAGGAATTAGATATAGAAGTAATAATTAGTGACAGAAAAATTGATGACGTAGAGGAAGTGGACTCAAAGCTACTTAAGTTAACACAAATACTTAAAGGCAAGATCTTAACTAATGATTATAACCTTAATAAGGTGGCTGAGGTACAAGGTATTGAAGTATTGAATATTAACGAATTGGCTAATGCAGTAAAACCTATTGTACTTCCAGGTGAAGAAATGGTTGTAACTATAATTAAAGATGGAAAAGAGCTTAATCAAGGTCTCGCTTACTTAGACGATGGAACAATGATAGTAGTCGAAGGTGGAAGAAAATATATTGGAGAGACAATTGATGTTATAGTAACCTCAGTACTACAAACATCTGCTGGAAGGATGATATTTGCAAAGCCAAAGTCAATGGTTGATAGAGCAGTGTAGACCCGTAAGGGTCTTTTTTTAAAGTTTTTGTAAAAAAATAGTTTATTGCTGAACTACTTATGCTATAATACTTAAGAGGTGAAAATAATGTATAAAAGCTACTATGTATCTGTAATAATTGCAGCAGCAGGCATGAGCAATAGAATGGGAAGTAAGATAAATAAGCAATTTATAGCAGTAGGTGGCAAGCCTATTCTGGCTCATACCATAGAAAAGTTTGAAAGATCTAGATACATTGATGAAATCATTTTGGTTGCCAAGGAAGAAGAAATAGAATATTGTAGAAAAGAGATTGTAAAGAAATATAAATTTAAAAAAGTTACAAATATCATAAGAGGCGGAAAGGAAAGACAGGATTCAGTCTATAATGGGATCTTGGCTTTAAATGAAAAATCTGATATTGTCCTAGTTCATGATGGTGCAAGACCCTTTGTGAAACTAGAGAATATAGAAGATGGAATTAAAGGAGTTGAAAAGTATGGTGCCTGCGTTATTGGGGTGCCAGTTACTGATACTATAAAGGTAGTAGGGGAAGATAATGTAATAAGCAATACACCACGTAGGGACTTGTTATGGGCAGCTCAAACCCCACAGTGTTTCTTCAAAGAGATTTTGATTAAAGGATATGAAAAGGCCTTAAGTGATGGATATCTTGGAACCGATGACAGCTCTATAGTTGAAAGAGTTGGATATGATGTAAAGATGATAATGGGTTCCTATGAAAACATAAAAATAACAACACCAGAGGATATAATACTTGCAGAATCCCTAATAAAAGAAAGAGATAAAATCTATAATAGAAGAGAATTTTTATTTCAAAGTAGATAATAGGTGATAAGATGAGAATAGGATTTGGTTATGACGTTCATAAGCTCGTAGAAGACAGGAAACTAATCTTAGGTGGTATTGATATCCCCTTTGAAAAGGGTTTACTTGGACATTCAGACGCTGATGTTTTAACCCATGCCATAATGGACAGTATATTGGGGGCTTTAGCCCTTGGAGATATAGGCAAGCATTTTCCAGATACTGATAATAAATATAAGGATATATCCAGTATATATTTATTATCCCAGGTAGCTAAACTGATGGGGGAAAATGGGTATGAAATTGGCAACATAGATGCCACCATAGTAGCTCAAAGGCCTAAATTAGCCCCTTATATAGATAGAATGAGAGAAAGAATTGCAGATACACTTTCTACATCAATTGACAATATTAATATAAAGGCAACAACAACTGAGTGGTTAGGCTTTGAAGGAAGAGAGGAAGGTATTTCTGCATATAGTGTCTGTTTATTGAAAAAACAATTGACATAAAAAGGTTAGATAAGTATAATAGTTATAAATTTCATATTTGGCAATGAGGGGGACTAGTAAATATTTATAGGTCCTAGAGAGGAAGTCAATTGGTGGAAGACTTCTGGCCTCCCTGGTATTGAACCTACCCCTGAGCTTTTAGCCATAAAGCTAATACGATTGTATCGTTAAAACTATCGAGTGAACCTTATAATATATAAGGTTTATTAGAGTGGTACCGCGGAAATTACCTTTCGTCTCTAGGTTTGAGATGAAAGGTTTTATTTATTAGTGAATAATTAATAGTGAATAGTGAATAGTTGTTAATATTAATTAGATTGTGGCAGCGAATGAATTCACTGCTTACCATGGTTATTCACTATTCACTAAGACTGTAATCGATTCTGCATTGAAGAAGGTTGTCAATTGTAAAAAAGGAGGAGGAAAAACTATGAGAATGTCAAATTTATACATGCCTACATTAAGAGAAACACCTGCAGAAGCAGAAATACCTAGCCATAAATTACTTTTAAGGGCAGGGATGATTAGACAATTAGTTAGTGGAGTATATTCTTATTTACCTTTAGGATATAGGGTAATTAGAAAAATTGAAAACATAGTCAGGGAGGAAATGGATAGGGCAGGAGCTCAGGAGCTTTTAATGTCTGCTATTCAACCTAGAGAACTATGGGAGCAAACAGGTAGATGGCAGGACTTTGGGCCAGAGATGTTTAGGCTAAAGGATAGACATGAAAGGGAGTTTTGCCTTGGACCTACCCACGAAGAGTATTTTACAAATATAATAAAAGGTGAGGTAAAATCATATAAGCAGCTGCCATTAAACCTATATCAAATTCAAACAAAGTATAGGGATGAAAAAAGACCTAGATTTGGCCTAATGAGAAGTAGAGAGTTCATCATGAAGGATGCCTATAGCTTCGATATAGATGAAGAGGGCATGAAAAAATCCTACGATGTTATGTGGAAGGCCTATGACCAAGTCTTCACTAGACTAAAACTCAAATATAAAGTAGTATTAGGTGACTCAGGAACAATGGGAGGAAATGTCTCTCATGAGTTTATGGCCATGTCAGAAGTAGGAGAAGGTGTAATTGCATATTGTGAACATTGTGATTATGCAGCTACAGATGAAAAAGCAGGCGTGGTTTATAAAATAGACGATAATCAAGAAGAACTTCCAATAGAAAAAGTATACACACCAGGAGTAACAACTATTGAAGCCTTAAAAGAGTTTTTCAATGTAGAAGCTTCAAAATTTGCCAAATCCTTAGTATATAATGCAGGTGGAAAACCTGTAATAGTAGTAATTCCAGGAGATAGGGAATTAAATGAAACAAAGCTATGTAATTATCTAGGCATTGCAGAGCATGAATTGGAAATGGCAGATGAAGGCCTAATAATTGATATTACAGGGGGAAACAAAGGCTTTACTGGTCCAATGAACTTGAAAAGAGAAGTTAAATTACTAATAGATTCTAGAATTACAATGATGAAGAATATGGTGATTGGTGCCAATGAAACAGACCACCATATTAAGAATGTAAATTATGGAAGGGACTTTTCCGGTGAAGTGGTAGAAGACCTGCTATTAGTTAGAGAAGGAGATACATGCCCACAATGTGGAGAAGTTTTGAAAATGGATAAGGGTATAGAGGTTGGCAACATATTCCAGCTAGGTACCAAATACTCTGCATCCCTAAATGCCACTTTCTTAGATGAAAATGGAAAAGAAAGACCCTTTGTAATGGGATGTTATGGTATAGGGGTTTCAAGATCAATGATGGCAATCGTAGAACAATACCATGATGAAAATGGTATAATATGGCCTTTAGTTGTAGCACCTTACCATGTAATAGTCACCGTTGTAAATGTAAAAAATCAAGAGCAACTAGAACTTGGAGAAAAAATATACGAAGAACTAAATGCTCTAGGAATAGAAGTACTTTTAGACGATAGAAATGAAAGGGCAGGAGTTAAATTTAATGATAGGGATTTAATAGGTATTCCAATTAGAATAACTGTTGGTAAAAGAGCTAATGAGTCCATAGTGGAATACTCTACTAGAAAAGATGGAGAGAAAAAGGAAATAAATGTTGATGAAATAATTCCGTTAATAAAAGAGGAATTTCAAAAAGAAAATATAAACTTTTAAAAAATAGTCCTTCGGGACTATTTTTTTAAAAATAGGACATCAGTCCAGCAGGAGAATTTTAATTTATGTCGTATAATATAAGTGGAGAAAATTTTCTTGAATTATTCTGAATTTTTTTGCAACGGATTTAATAATTTGTACATATCTTATGACAGTAGCCAATTAGTAGTTCAGAAAATAAAATATGTTAAATTATTGAATTACCTTTTAATAAGTAGTATAAGACAGGTAAAACAATCAAGAAATATCAACAAAAATAGACATAATTGAGAAACAACAACAATATACTACTATATGTATATTAAAGAGATGGAAGGGGATAAATGTATGAATTTAGAACTGGAATTGGCGCTATTATGTGAAAAGATGGTAGACATACTAAAGGAACTAAGGGAAAAATCGCAAATTACAGAGGAGGAATTTGTGAATCATACGAAATTGAAGATAGAGTTTCTGCAGAGAAATTTATTGGAAGCCAAATGAAATAAATACTTTAAGAAGGTAATACTATATTCAAACAAATGATTTGAATATAGTATTTTTTATTTTTTGCCATGGTTTACATTTTGAACACTTCTATTATATAATAAAGATAATTAATTCAGGAGGTGTAAGCTTTGAAAGAAGTTAGATTAAGATTTGCTCCGAGTCCTACGGGCTATTTACATATAGGAGGTTTGAGGACAGCTCTTTACAATTATTTATATGCCAAACACAATAATGGAAAATTTATATTGAGAATTGAAGATACAGACCAAACAAGGTTTGTAGAAGGAGCAATAGAAAGTTTAATTAACTCATTGCATTGGGCAGGAGTAAAATATGATGAAGGTGTTTTTGTAGAAGATGGGAAAATTGTAGAAAAAGGCGATTATGGTCCTTATATCCAATCTAAGAGATTAGATATTTATCAAAAATATGTAAAAGAATTAATAGAAAAGGGCCATGCATATTATTGTTTCTGCTCAAAAGAGAGGTTAGACGCTGTTAGAGAGGAACAAAAAATAAAAGGATTAGTTCCAAAATATGATGGACTTTGTAGAAATGTTTCCATTGAAGAAGCAAAAGAAAGAATTGCAAATGGAGAAGAATATGTAGTTAGATTAAAGCTTCCCCATGACTATGATATCAAGTTCCACGATTTAGTAAGGGGAGACATAGTAATAAATACTAATGATATAGATGATCAAGTCTTGCTAAAATCAGATGGATTCCCAACCTACCATTTAGCAGTGGTAATCGATGACCATTTAATGGAAATAACCCATATAGTTAGGGGAGAAGAATGGTTACCATCAACACCTAAACATGTATATCTATATGAAGCCCTTGGTTGGGAAAAACCAACTTATGTACATTTACCAACAGTATTAAATAAGGATAGGAAGAAATTAAGTAAGCGTCATGGAGACGTATCCGTAGAAGACTTTAGAGATAAAGGATATCTCCCAGAAGCTTTAATTAACTATTTAGCCTTAGTTGGCTGGAGCCCTGAAGATAATCAGGAAATCTTTACTATGGATGAATTAATAGAGAAGTTTTCCTTTGAAAGAGTATCGAAAACAGGCGGAATATTTGATAAAGATAAACTAAATTGGGTAAATGGTCATTATATAAGGAGTTCTTCTGTTGAAAGAATTACTAAACTTGCCATTCCATACTTAAAAGAAGCAGGCCTAATAGATGATAAATTCGCTGAAGAAAAATATTATTGGCTTGAGCTATTGGTTAAAACAGTTCAAGAAGGATTAGATACAATTGCAGAAATTCCAGAAAAAGTAGCCTTTATATTCAAGGAACATATAGATATAGTAGAAGAAGATGCCTTAGAAGTCATTAAAGGCGAACAGGTACCAGCTGTATTAAATGCTATAAAAGAAGAATTGAATAAGGTAGAAGAGTTAGATGAAGAGTATGCCAAAGGTTTTATGAAGCTAGTACAAAAAGCTACAGGTGTAAAAGGTAAAAACTTATTTATGCCTGCTAGAGTAGCCTTAACTGGCAGTACCCATGGACCGGAGTTTGTAAATGTACTAGTTTTACTTGGAAAAGAAAATATAATAAAAAGAATTGAACATGTGGAAGAAAAATACTTATAAATATTCAGTGAATAATGAAAAGTGAATAGTGAAAAGTTAGTTAGGATTTACTTTCAGTTTAGAACTTAGTAGCAGCGAATTTTTCGCTGCTTACCAAAACTATTAACTATTAGTTATTCACTATTCACTAGATTTGTCCACTGTCAATTGTCAACTGTTCACTGAAAAAAAAGGAGGGTAGTGATGAGACTATACAATACTTTAACAAGAAAAAAAGAAGAATTCGTACCAGTGGTGGAAGGACAGGTTAGCATGTATACTTGTGGCCCTACTGTATATAACTATATACATGTGGGGAATGCTAGACCAATGGTAGTATTTGATACCCTGAGAAGATTTTTTATCTATAGAGGATATGATGTAAAATATATAGTCAATTTTACAGATATAGATGACAAGATAATCACTAGGGCTAATGAAGAAAATACTACATTTAAAGAAATAGCTGAAAGATATATAGAAGCCTTTTTAGAAGATGCTAAGGGGCTAAACCTATTGGAAGATAAAACTATCCATCCAAGGGCTACAGAGTTTATAAAGCCTATGATAGACTTCATTGAAAAGCTAATTGAAATGGGTGCTGCTTATAATGTAGATGGTAATGTTTATTTCAACGTAGAGGCAGCAAAGGACTATGGAAAGTTATCTAAGAAAAACATTGAAGACTTAATAAGCGGTGCAAGGGTAGAAGTCAGTGATGAAAAGAAAAATCCAATGGATTTTGCCCTATGGAAAAAGGCAAAAGAGGGAGAACCATATTGGGAAAGCCCTTGGGGCAATGGAAGACCTGGCTGGCATATAGAGTGTTCAGTTATGGCTAGGACCCTATTGGGAGATACCATAGATATTCATGCTGGTGGAGAAGATCTACAATTCCCTCATCATGAAAATGAGATTGCCCAATCAGAAACCCTAACAGGCAAGCCCTTTGCCAACTACTGGCTTCACAACGCTATGTTAAATATTGATAACCAAAAGATGTCCAAATCATTAGGTAACTTCCTATTGGTTAAGGATATAAGAGAGGAGTTCGACTTAGAAGTCCTAAGGTTTTTCCTACTATCTGCCCATTATAGAACTCCCATAAACTTTACTAGGGACATAATGAAGCAAATGGAAAATGCTCTGGAAAGGTTATATAATGGCAAAAAGAATTTGGAGTATCTGTTAGATAAAAGTGTAGATAGGCCATTAAATCATGAAGAAGATGCCCATCTTCAAGAAATAGAAAGATTTAAACAAGACTTTATTGAAGCCATGGAAGACGACTTAAATACTGCTGATGCCATAGCTTCCATGTTTGAGTTGATAAAATATACCAATATAAATTTAAATGAAGAAACTTCTAAAATATTGGTAATAAGGGCTTACGAAATCCTGATGGAATTGGCCAATGTACTTGGAATCTTATATAAAGAAGATGAGATATTAGAAGATGAAATCTTAGAACTAATAGAGAAAAGGACAGAAGCTAGGAAGAATAAAGACTATAAATTGGCAGATGAGATAAGGGATAAATTAAGAGAGAAAGGAATAATCCTTGAGGACACACAAGAAGGAGTGAAATGGAAAAGAATCTAGATCATGGAAAACAATATATTTAGGGAAATGATTAATAAGTTGAGTGCAGAGGATATAGCTATGCTATCTCCTTTGCATCTCGCATATATAGGCGATGCAGTATATGAACTATTAGTAAGGTCCTATGTCCTTAGCAAAAAAATACCAGTTAAGGACTTGCATAAACTATCAACCGAATATGTAAAGGCAAAGGCCCAAGCTGATATAGTACACAAATTAGAAGAATATTTAACGGAAGAGGAAAAAGCCATAGTCATCAGAGGAAGAAATGCAAAATCTAATACCATGGCAAAAAACGCAAGTGTAATAGATTATAAATATGCTACTGGCTTTGAGGCCCTAATAGGCTACCTATACTTGACAGAAAATAACTCTAGAATAGGAGAAATATTTAGACTGATAATTGAAAACCATATTTAACCAAAGAAAAGGGGGAGAAACATGGCTAAAGTTGAATTAATAAGGTATACTCCAGATGGTGAAAGATTAGTTGCAGCTGCGGCTAGGCTTTGCTATTCACCAGTAGGTGTTAGTGAGATTGAAGATAGTTTAGATGAAGAAAAAATAGAATCCTTTTTATCTTTACTTGTGGATTTAAATCATGAAAGCCCAATAGAACATGTTACCTTTACCTTTGGAGTAGAAGGTGTTTCACGTTCATTAACCCATCAACTAGTAAGACATAGGATTGCCAGCTACTCCCAACAATCCCAAAGATATGTAAGACTGGACCAATTCCAATACATAATACCACCTGCCATAGAAAAAAATAAGATTGCCAAAGCTTTATTTGTAAAATCAATGGAAGAAAGTCAACATCATTATGATGAAATAACTAATCTATTGTTTGAGGATTTATATGAAAAGTACTTAGAAGAAGGCCTAAGTGAAAAAGAAGCTAGATTGAAAGCAGAAAAGGAAGCCATAGAAGATGCCAGATATATCTTCCCAAATGCCTGTGAGACAAAAATAGTTTTTACGATGAATGCAAGGTCTTTACTAAATTTCTTTAGGTTAAGAACTTGCTTAAGGGCACAGTGGGAGATTAGGGAAATGGCCATTGCCATGTTGAAAGAAGTTAAAAAGGTTTACCCCATATTGTTTAAAAATGCAGGACCAAAATGTATAACAGGACCTTGCCCAGAAGGCAGGATGACTTGTGGGAAGATAAAAGAAGTAAGGGAAAAGTTTAAAAACTTAGTATAATTCAGTGAATAGTTAATAACTAATAGTGGATAGCTTCGGTAAGCTGCCAACAGATTTGCTGCTACTGAAGGTGATTTTTTGAAGAGTAAAGTTTAACTCTAAAACTAT
>JAAYFT010000021.1 GCA_012728125.1 Tissierellia bacterium
TAATATCCGTCGTTTTCCCAATAACATAGATGGTATCATTGGCCAATAGCTCAGTAGACCCATTGGGTATTATTAGTTCTCCATTTCTAGATATGGCTGTAATCAGTAAGCCTTGAAAGTTTTCTAATTCCATTAGCTTCTTTCCAACGAATTCCTTCATATGTTCTATATTGAAGTCTATCATTTGGACCTTGCCACTGACGAATTCATCGGAATAAAAGTTATAATTCTTTAAAAGGTATTTTTCCATTGCTTGGGCCGTTGCCAAATCAGGATTTACAATATAATCTATTCCCAACTCATGTTTTATAAAGTCCAATTGCTCCATATAATCTGGATTTCTAATACGAGCTATGGTTGTTTTACAGCCTAGTTTTTTGGCCAAGGAACATATTAAAGTATTGGTTTCATCGCTGTTGGTGGTTGCTACCAGTAAATCATAGCGATGTATGCCTAAGCTTTTAAGGACATTTATTTCTATTCCATTGGCTAGTACAGTTAAAACATCTAAGTGTTCATTGACGAAATCTAAAGTTTTTTGATTATGGTCTATTACAGTTACATCTATATCGTCCATAACCATAAGCTCTGCTAATTTATATCCAAGCTTCCCTGCTCCAACTATAGTTACCTTCATACTTTTCCATCCCCCATAAATATATAGTCAAGGATACTATTTCTCCTCTGTTAATTGTTTCTTATCTATATTTGTATTATATAATATCCCCAATATTATTAGTATTCCTCCTATTATTTTACCCTTTGAAATATAGTCAAATCTTATATAGTCGATGATTACACCGGCGAAGATCTGACCAATAAAATTTAACAATACTGTATATATGGCTGGTATCTTAGGTATGATGATATTTGAGCTGGCAACAATTGTCACTCCAAGGGCTCCTCCTAAAAAGGCATAAAAGGGTATATTACTAAAAGTACTTATATCTAAAGGATTGCCCATCATAAGGACTAGAATTAAGATTAAAGATAAACCCACTACATAGTTGACGAAGGTTCCCGGAAAAACTCCTATTCTTTTTCCTAAGCCTGCATTTATCACCATATTCAGTATAGTAAGAAATCCTCCAATTACAGCTAGAATAATATATAGCATATTTCATCTCCTTAATATATGGTCATAATAATTAATCCCACTAGGATAATAGAAAAACCTATTAGCTTTTTTGCCTGAAACTTGTAGACCTTCATTCCCATTAAACCAAAATGGTCTATTATAGATGATAATAATAACTGACCAAAAACTCCTAGGGATAAGGTTAATGATGCCCCTAAGTTTGAGAAACAGATATTGTTTACTAGTACCAATAAGATCCCTATGGCCCCTCCAGTATATAAGTATCTAGGGATTCCTTTTTTGATAACTGGTCTTTCTTTCCTTATGATTAAAATCAAGGATATGGAAAGAAGCCCAACTATATGTATTACTAGAACAGCGAAAAAATTACCAATATGGCTTTCTAAGGTCCCGTTAAAACTAACCATTATGGTAATCAAAACTCCTATGAGTATTGCATAAAGTTTATACATTTTTTCCTCCTCTAAATCAACTGAAATTAATACCATTATCATCAAAAAACCCCCACCTTGTCAAGGTGAGGTATGGATATTTAGTTTATCTCTTTATGTTTACTTTTCTAAAGAGAAAGTAACCTATACTATAGCAGATAACAGTTATTAA
>JAAYFT010000159.1 GCA_012728125.1 Tissierellia bacterium
ATGCTGGTATTCCACTAGGAAACCAATCAGTACTTTTAAGAGGAGTAAACGACTGTCCACACATAATGAAAGACTTAGTACATGGTCTAGTTAAGATGAGGGTAAGACCTTACTACATCTATCAATGTGACCTATCCATGGGTATTGAACACTTCAGAACAAAAGTATCTAAGGGTATAGAAATCATAGAAGCATTAAGAGGCCACACATCAGGCTATGCAGTACCAACCTTTGTAGTAGACGCTCCTGGTGGAGGAGGAAAAACTCCAGTAATGCCAAATTACGTAATTTCACAATCACCTACAAAACTAGTACTTAGAAACTATGAAGGTGTAATAACCACCTATACAGAACCACAATATATAGAAGAGGAATGCAACTGCCCAACTTGCAGAGGTGAAAAAGAAGGTTTAATAACAGGAGTTGCAGAACTACTTCAAGGCCCAGAAGTTAAAAACCTAGAACCAACAAACTTAGAGAGAAGACAAAGAAAACACAAATAACAGTGAAAAGTGAAGAGTGAAAAGTGAAAAGTGAATAACTACGACCCTAAGGATAGTCCTGGTCAACTATTCACTCTTCACTATTAGTTATTCACTAAAATATGGGGGGTTTCTATGTTAGAACTAATCAAAGACAAATACAAAACAATTTCTATAGTTGGTATGGCAAAGAATAGTGGAAAAACCGTAGCCTTAAATCATTTAATATCCGAAGCCATGGAAAGTGAATTCCCCCTTGGTATTACTTCTATTGGTCGTGATGGAGAAAACATAGATATAGTTACAGAAACGGAAAAACCCACCATCTTCGTAGAAGAAGGCACCTTTATCGCCACTTCTACAAAGATGCTAGAGCTAAGTGATGCCAATATAGAAATCCTCAAGGTAACACAATATAGAACTCCTCTAGGTGAAATAATCATAGGCAGGGTAAAAGATGGGGGCTATGTTCAAATAGCAGGCCCCCAGCTACTGTCTGAAGTCAAAGAAGTAGCGGATATGATGTTAAGCTTAGGAGCTAAGTTTGTTATCATAGATGGAGCCTTAGATAGGTTATCTCAAGCAGCTCCAACTATTTCAGAAGCCACTATTCTATCTACTGGAGCAGTCCTATCAAGGGATATGAACAAGGTAATAGAAGAAACTTTACATACTGTAAACACCCTAAGCCTTCCCCAGATAGAAGATGAAGAAATAAGAGAAATAGCAAGGGAAATCATAGATAACAATGAAATAGCCATTATAAATGAAGATAATAATGTAGAAATAATACCTATTAAAACAGCCCTAAGTGCAGGCTATATAATAGGAGAATATCTAAAGGACAATTCAAAGTACTTAGTTCTACCAGGTTCCTTAGTTAAAAACACCCTAGAGGATCTGATCCATTCCACAAGAAAGTATAAGAATATAGAAATAATCATTAAGGACGGAACAAAGATATTCATAGAATCTAAGGATTGGCTAAGGTTTATGAGACAGGGGATTAGAATAAAAGTACTAGATAAGATCAACCTAATAGCCATAACCATTAACCCTTACTCACCCAATGGCTATTATTTCCAACCCCAAGAATTTCTATCAAAAATGAAATCCTATGTTAGTCATATACCTGTAATGGATTTAATGTTAGGAAGTGAATAATATGTTATTTATGGATGAGAAAACAAAAGAATCCTTAGATTTTCAATATATATTAAACAAGATAAACACCTTAACACCCTATGGGGCCATGTATAAGAAAAGGCTGAAGGCCTATGAATTGGGAGAAGAAGATAAATTAAAAGAAGAACTGGATAAAATACAAGTATTTATACCAATAGTTAAGGACAAGAAAATAATCAGGGAGTTTGACAATATCTTTAGCCATATAAAAGATTTGAGAAACTCTGTTAGACGAGGAATGGAAGGCTTTATCCTAACAGAAGTAGAGTTGTTTGAGATAAAAAACTTCCTTTCTTTAATAAGAGACCTTTATACCTTGATTAAAGAACATAAGATACCTACCTTTCCCGATACAGAAATCAAGCCCATAGAAAGCCTAGAAAAGGCCCTAGATCCTGAAAACACAGGCATATCAACATTTTATATATATGATGCCTATTCAGAAGAATTAAGAAATATAAGAGAGCGGAAAAGAAACCTAGATAAGGAAATCAAATTAGAGAAAAAGCGAATAAAGGACAAGATTGAAGAAGAATTAAACCTTGACCTTAAGCCTGATTCAACAGTAGTCTTGTCTAAGGATAATAAGGACCTTATAGAAAAAGTTCAAAACCATCCCCATCTAATCTACAATTCAGAGACCTATATGACCATAAAATTTGCCATTAAGCCTACAGAAAGACTAGCTTCCCTAGAAGGAGAAAAAACCATCCTCAAAGACAAGGAGGAAAAGGAAGAGCTAAGAATCAGGGAAGAATTATCTAAGGAAGTAGGCAAGAGAAGAAAAGAATTGTTTAGAAATATGGCCAATATAGGAAGACTAGATTTAATCCTGGGCAAGGCTAAATTTGCCCTAGATATCAATGGAGTTAAACCTGAAATATTAAATGAAGGGATTATAGATATAGAAGAAGGCGTTCATCCTAAGGTAGCAGACCTATTAAAATCAAAGGGCTTAGACTTTACCCCCATATCTGTAAGATTAAAACAAGGGGTCACCTGTATCACCGGTGCAAACATGGGCGGAAAAACCATTAGCTTAAAACTTATCGGCCTATTATCAGCCATGGCCCAATACGGACTATTTGTCCCTGCCCAATCTATGAAATATGGTTTAAATCGGTTTATAAAATCCTCCATAGGAGATATGCAGTCTACTGATTCAGGCCTTTCTACCTTTGGAGGAGAGATAAAGATAGTTCAGGAAGCCATATCTCAGGCAGATAACCGAGGTTTAATTTTAATAGATGAATTGGCAAG
>JAAYFT010000160.1 GCA_012728125.1 Tissierellia bacterium
ATCCTACAATCATAAGTGGTATTGAGATTTTTGATGGTATGATTCAACTGATAAGGTGGAAAACTGAACCTGATAATGATGGATTTTTAAAGGTAAATAAGGCAGTTATAAGAGGACCAAGACCCATGAAGGATTTTGATATTAGAGCTTAATAGCTTAAATGTTTATTTATAAAACACATTATAGGAGGATATTATGAAAAAATTTACTAATGCAGTTGTCTATAGACAAAAAGAAGCAAATGAAATATTAGTAGATAAGGGGATAATAAAGACTATTGGTAGTAACCTTGGACTAGTTGATGAAACCATTGATTTAGGTGGAAAGCTTGTAATTGCACCTTATGTAGATCCACACCTTCATTTAGATTATGTATATACACTATCTGAGCTTGGGCAAAAAAGTGCTGGTTCAGGAACCCTCTTTGAAGCTATTGAAATGTGGCCAAAATTCAAAGAGAATTTGACTATAGAGAGTGTTAAGAAACTTGCTATTAAAGGGATTAGGGATGAAGTTTCCCAGGGAGTACAACATGTAAGGACCCATATAGATGTTACAGACCCAAAATTTACAGCTTTAAAAGCCATGCTAGAAATGAAGGAAGAACTAAAAGATATTGTGGAAATTCAGATTGTAGCTTTTCCTCAAGAGGGTATGTACACGTATAGGGGAGGACTTGAATTAGTAGAAGAAGCTCTTAAGATGGGGGCTGATGTTGTTGGAGGAATACCACATTATGAGCCAGCAAGAGAGTTTGGTGAAAAATCTATTCACGATATAGTTAAACTTGCTATAAAGTATGACAAGCTTATAGATGTTCATTGTGATGAAACAGATGATCCACATTCACGTTTTGTTGAATTATTAAATGCTCTTGTTCTCATGGAAGACTATGGTACAAGGACAACAGCTAGCCATACATGCTCATTTGGCTCAGCAAATAATTCATATGCTTATAGAATGATAGACTTATTCAAAAAGAGCAAGATGAACTTCATTGCTTGTCCAACAGAAAATGCATATCTTCAAGGTCGTCAGGACACATATCCTAAACGTAGGGGTCTTACAAGAGTTAAAGAATTCATGGAAGAAGGAATCAATATTGCATTTGCACAAGATTCAATAAATGATCCATGGTATCCAATGGGTAATGGAAATCTGATGAATATCCTTGATAATGGAATACATTTAGCTCAAATTATGTCACCTGAAGTAATAGAAAAAGACTTAGATTTAATCACATATAATGGGGCTAGATGCTTAAATATCCAGGACAGATATGGATTAGAAGTGGGCAAGGATGCAAACTTCATTGTTCTTGATGGAATAGTCCTTTTGATGTAATTAGAAACCGTGCTAGAGTTCTTGCGTCAATTAGAAAAGGAGAATATCTATTTAAGCAAAAACCAATAGAATATGAAGTTGAACTTGACTTAGGTGTAAACTATTAATACGGATTATATCCACCAGCTTCCTGGTGGATATTTTTTTATAAGAAATAGGAAAGTCCTACTTTTTTTAACTCCTTCTATAAGATCATATAGCCCTATCATTGTATTCCTTTATAGTTAATCATAATTTATGTAAGTTTAATCAATCTGGAAGAATTATTATCATATTACAAGTAGGGGAGTAAGCTAGACTAGCACTTAACTATATGCAATTTCATATGGTAAATATATATGATAAAAATATGAAAGGAGAATAAGTTAATGCCTTATAAAAACAATTGGATCCCCACAAAAACCCTTGAAGAAATGGCAATGGAAAATTATGATGTCCTAATAGTGGGACTGGTCCAGGTGGAGGGGCAACCCTGTATAGACTCTGCCAACTATGGAAAGATAAAGGTGCTAAAAAATTGGGATTATTGAAAAGGTGATAAGTTATTTCATTCCCACTCCCTAAATTTTCCTACACAAAACGTTGATACTGCAAGAGATCAACTACTTCCAGACAACTCTAATCCAAGACCAATTCAATCAGAACTAAATAAGTGGCCAATTAATCCTAGAGAGCTAGACATATATTATGGTATGGCAGAGGATGTTTTAAAAACCACAATGAACTACGCAGAAGGCTCAATGTTACAGCATATCATGTTAAATAGACTCCATGGAAGTGGATTTTTTGAAGCAAACCATATGCCATTAGCTTTTGATTTTGTGATGGAGCCCATCAAGGAAAATTTGATAGTAAAGTCCGTGCATAATAATTAGTTTATCTAAGTTCCCCCAAACTATGAGATTGGGGGAATTATTATGTTAAGGCTTATTTTTTTTGATAAGAAAAATAAAGCAGGAAAAAGAAAAGTTTTGTAGAATATATATAAATAAATATGTTTATAAGGGGGCAAGTTTATGAGAAGTAAGTATTATCCAGAACCTTTTAAAATCAAAATGGTGGAACCTATTAAGATTTTAACTGAAGAAGAGAGACTAAAAAAGATAGAAGAAGCCCATTATAATTTATTTTACTTAGATTCAGAGGACATTTATATTGATTTATTAAGTGACAGTGGTACAGGTGCCATGAGTACAGAACAATGGGCTGGTATGATGAAAGGAGATGAAGCCTATTCTGGTTCTAAGAATTATAAGAACTTGGTGAGTACTGCACAGAATATTTTTGGATATAAGTATATACAACCTGTCCACCAAGGAAGAGCTGCTGAAAAGGTCGTAATGCCAATTTTTTTGGGACCTGGTAAATATGCCATATCTAACATGCACTTTGATACAACAAGGGCCCATGTAGAAATAGCAGGAGCTAGGGCCATAGATTGTGTTGTAGCAGAAGCCTTAGATACTGAAACCTATACTCCTTTTAAGGGTAATATGGATACGGAAAAATTGGTGGGATTAATTGAGAAATATGGGCCAGAGAATGTGGGACTAATTATAATGACTATTACAAACAATAGTGCAGGCGGTCAGCCTGTATCCATGAAGAATTTAAGAGAGACTTCAGAAATAGCAAAAAAATATAATATACCGTTATTGATAGATGCGGCTAGATTTGCGGAAAATGCTTACTTTATAAAGAATAGGGAAGAGGGCTATAAAGATAAGTCTATAAGGGAAATCGTACTTGAGATGTTTAGCTATGCTCAAGTATTCACAATGAGCTCAAAGAAGGATGCAATAGTAAACATGGGAGGCTTAATAGGTATTAAGGATGATGAGGACCTATATGAAGAGGTAAAGGCAAGGACCATACCTA
>JAAYFT010000022.1 GCA_012728125.1 Tissierellia bacterium
GGGTTTCAGGAAATCAAATGGGGGCAAGCCTCATGGCCTATCCTGAAGAGGTGGCAGAAATAGTTGTGGCTATGAAAAGGGAAACAAATAAGCCAGTGACCGTAAAACATAGAATTGGAATAGATGGAACTAATATCTTGCCTAGTTCTTTGCCAAAGGTAATATACGATAAATATGAGGATTTGGAGTATTTTGTAAAAGTTTTAGGGGAAGCAGGAGTAAAGCACTTTATAATACATGCCCGTATTGCCATATTAGAAGGTTTAAGCCCAAAGGATAATAGGGAGATTCCTCCCCTTAGGTATGAAGATGTATATAGGATAAAGGAAAGTTTTCCAGACCTGTTTATTGAAATAAATGGTGGAATAAAAACTATTGAAGCCATAAAAGAACACTTAAACTATGTTGATGGTGTTATGTTAGGTAGGGCTGCGTATGAAAATCCATTTATATTGGCAGAAGTAGATCAATTTGTTGAAGGTGGTAAAGTAAACAATATTTCAAGGCGTGAGGTCATAGAAGAATTAATTGCTTATGTGGAAAAGTTTGGCCAAGATCAAAAAATGGGCTATAACGCTTTGAAAAACACCTTAGGTCTCTTTCACAATAAAAGAGGAAGCAAGTTATGGAGGCAAATTATTAACCCACCATGGGGAGAGGGCCTATATGCCAAGGATATATTGGAAAGGGCATTGGAGATACTGCCTAAGGAAGTATTAGATGAAAGACCAGTGTAATTTGCAAAAGATGAGAAAACCAAAAACTCTACTTCTAATTTATAGGAAGTAGAGTTTTTAAAAATCATAACAAAAGTAGAATTAAAAGGGTAATGGATATTTACATAAAAGTGATAAATTGCAAAATAATAGGGCTTCCCTCAATGGGTAAAGGTTCAGATAGTAATTCAAGGCTACCTTCCTTGACTGAATAATTAACCTTTGGCTGTATTACTCCATTGATGAAAAGATTCATATAGGAAGTTTCCTTAGGGTCAAGTATTCCCTGGTCTCCATATTCTATTAACTCATCATCATCGGTATAAACTTTTTTTCCTTTAGAAATGGTATTATATTGGTAAATATCTGCTTCTAACATTTGATTATCTTTATTATATATTTTAAAATACTCTAGGATAATTGGCACACCCTTAATGGGTACGTCATCAGTCAACAAGCTTATGGCACCTTCTTCTACACTATAGTTTGATCTAGGTTGTAATACTCCATTAACGAAAAGATTTAGAAAAGAAACTTCATTTGGATTTGGAATACCTAGATTTCCATATATAGCTATTTCATCATAATTGGTATAAACTTTCTTAATACCATCTGAAACAGTATTATATTGATGATTTTCTCCTTTGAGGATATTAGTAGACTTGCTATCAAAAGTACCTCTTATTTCTGCTACAATCACTGCACTTTCATAAGAATTTAAAGATCCTATCTTCCATATAATTTTTTTATCATGTCTATCTATAATTCCTTTACTAGAGCTAATTACATTAAAGTCTATTAATTCATCTAAAAATAAGCTATCTATTGCAATTACATTAGCAATTGGGCCATTTCCAATATTTGTAACCTTGAGTTCAACTATCCAAGTATTACTTGTATTGGAACTTGTTATAAGGGGGCCGGAAACAATGTGTTTTTCTATTATTAATTTACCAAATATATTAGGACATGAATTACCCTGAAGTTCTATTATAGTTTTCTCATTATGAGGCAGGTGTAGATTTAAAATGCTTTTTAACTTATCTATGTTATATATAGAACCTTCTACATTTTCTATAGTAGAATAATTTAAAGGAAACTCATAATTAGGTATGAGCAATTGAACTTTTCCTATAAGTGAAACCTTAACAAATACTCCGACAGGAAAAATCAACTCCCTATCTTGTTTAATAGGGGGACTTAAAGGTTTTGAACTGGTTTCTACATTAATATTAAATAAAAATTCATCCCTGGCTTCAGGCATATACATAACTTTATCTACTAGTATATTGGGTAAATAGTCATCAATTATACCGTCATTTGTAGTAATAATCTGAAAGGGTATTTTTAACAATAATTTAACCCTTTTATAATTTGGCTGGTCGTTAATATTTTCAATAAGCAGGCTATTTTCAACTATAAATCCGGGCTTAAATATTATTTTCTTATAATCAGCTTCTCCTATATAAACATTAATACTTTCAAAACATTTTCTTTGTTGACATTGAGAAAAGACCTTATTTACCACAACACAGGTTTCTTTTAAGTCATTTTTAGGATCAAAGACATTAACTAAATTACCAGAACTTATATTTGATAAGATACAAGTCTTTGTTTTTGGATTAAATCCAGTGGCAAAAGCCCTATTAATGGCCCTGGGGCCAGTAGTTGAGAAAAGGCCTCTAACTTCAAAACTTGCTACCTGAGACCCACCAGGATAAAGCTCATCAATATACCAAAGTATCGAACTATTTGAAATAGAAATGCTACCTGAAGAAACAGATAGGTTTTTAATATAATCTATACTATCAAAGAGCATATAATCTGTAATTATTATATTTTCTAAAAAGTCCTTACTAGTATTTGTAACCATTATAGAGAAGGTCCATTTTTTAAAAGTATCTATAAATCCTGCTAAGGGCTGGTTTAGTATATTTTTTTCCACAAACAATCCCTTTTTAACTTTAGTCGAAGCTGACTGAACTAGGATTTGAAAGTCCTCTGCAGTATTTGAAAAGATTATTTCATTAGATATATTTCCAACTCCTAAAATAGTACCTAGATTTTTGAAACCATTTGAAATAAACCCACCCCTAATATCTAGAGTAAGTATAGAAGTTTCATGGCTCTTAAGCTCATCAATTTCCCAGAGAATATTATATTGGTTTAATTTAACATTTCCTTTAGATATATTAACAATTTTTACATCTTCAATATTTTCAATGAATAAACTATCCAATACCAAAATATCAGAAATACTATTATGGCTAAAATTAGATATTTTTATTTCAATTCTCCAAGTGTTTATTTTTCCAGTTTTTACCATCGTAGGCCCGGAGATGATTGTATTTGTAATAAACATTCCCCTATCTACCTCTAATGGTTCCTCATAAACAAGATCAGTAGCTACAGGGCCTATAGCATTAGTATAAGTTGCATAAGTCCTATTTATGAAACGCATACCACTGGCACTAAAGTAACCTGTTACCACAAAACACGCAGTAGCAAATTGGCCCCCATCTAAAGTATCTATGGTCCAAATAATAGTATCAGGACTTATGTTAATAATACCTTTAGATGGAAGTGAATTTTCTATTGATAAAATTGTATCCAGTAGAATATTATCTGTCACAACTATATTGGTAATTGGCTCACCCCCTATATTACTTATTGTCAATGTAAACCCCCACTGAGATAATTGGCCTGCGTAGACAGACTTGGGGCCAGATGTAATAACCTTGTCAAGCTTTAAGTTAAAATCCATAGGACCATCAAGGCTAATATCTAAATCTCTAACAGGGCCAGTAGATGTTTGACCAGAGGGGAGCATGCCCTTAGCCTGGAGAGAATTAAGGCTTGTAGATGTTTTTTCTTTAATGGTGATAAAGGCGAGAGTAATTGGAGAATCTTTTAAAGGAACATCTTTAGTATTTAAAGTAAGTTGTCCTTCTTGTATTTCATAGTTAACCTTTGGTTGTAAGACTCCATTAATATATAGGCTGTAATAAGAAACACTGTCAGGGTCTAGTATGCCTCTATCACCATATTCCTTTAATTCATCTTCATTTGTGTAGACTTTTTTCTCACCATCAGAAAGAGTATTATAATGATAAACATCTACAATATACACAAAAATCACTCCATATATAATAAAGATTTGAAGGATGTGCAAGTCTTTGCACATCCTTAATCTATAATTAAGTTGTTACTGTCGTAGTAGAATTAGCATCTGGATCAAAATTAGTTACTATTAGGATAATAGGTGATCCTGTAAGAATGGTTGTAGCATCATCTATAGTAACCTGAGAGCCATCTTCTTCAACTTCATAGAGACTAGTTTGCTGTTCTACACCATTTATAAATAAGGAATAATATCCATTATTCTCTGCTACTGTCTCTAGATTGCCTACGACAGCATTTCCTTCACCATCAACAAATGCTGTAGATGGAATAACAAGTGTATCATCAATTCTATGGGCATCATCAACTTCATAAAAATACTGTGTTACCTCTGGATGGGTTGTAACTGTTGTGGTAGTCGCTGCTTCGATTTTTAACTTGAATAACTTAGGTGCCATTTTTTCACCTCCAAATATGTTAATTTATTTGTTTATATTAATATATTAAGGAACTTATCCTGAGGTTACACTTATTGAGAAATTCGGCAAAAAAGCAATAATCATAGATAGTGAGAAAATAATGATTTGAGAAGTAGGGACTTTAATGCTACAAAAAA
>JAAYFT010000023.1 GCA_012728125.1 Tissierellia bacterium
CAACTATGTACTCCACCAGTATTTAGAAACAATTCTGAGTTTTTGTTAAATTTTCTCATTAAATCTCTTATTTCCTCAATTTTTATGTCTAAAGGCTTCTCAATTTTCTTAGATTTAAAAGAATCTAATACATTGTAAAAAAGAGTACCCTTTCCACATCCTGATGTTATGGTCCTTTTTCCCTGTAGCTTTTCAACCAAAGGCTTTTCTTCTTTTACATTTACATAGGCCAAGCCTTTTTCCTCATCTATAAATATTTTTTCTATATTGTCTAGCTTGTCTATGAAGCCTTCAGAGTATAAAAAGCCAACAGTAAGCTCCTTAAGGGACTTTGGAGAACATAGGAGGGTTATAATTTCCTTATCATTTAAAAAGATAGTAAAGGGATATTCTATAACTAGAATATCCTCTTCCTCATTGATGTTTTCTCCCTTAATCCTGAGTATATTTACTTCCTTAATAGGTTTCAACTATATCACCTTGTATTCACTAGATTCTCTAGATATTTATCTAAATCCTCCCTTGTATTTAGGTTTAGAAACATATCCCAATTTGGACTAAATTCTCTGGCTGTACTTTCCTCAATATAGTGGATATTTAGTTTTTTGAGTAAGGAATTTATGGACCTATTATTGAACTTCAAATGGCTTTCTATATCTTTCACCATAGACCTAGAATAGAAGCTACTAAAAGGCTCAATCCATTCTCCAAACTTAGTTACACATCCATCTATATTTTTATCTGCAATGGTGGATTTCATAAATCTTATATATTCTAAATTAATGTTTGGCATATCACAAGCCACAACAAAGGCATATTGGGAGGATGAAAGGATAAGGCCTGCATGAATACCACCTAAGGGGCCTACATTTTCAATTATATCGGAAGTTATCTTGTGACCAAGGCCAATATAGTATTGTGGTTTGTTGGTTACAATAATTATTTCATCAAACTCTTCCCTTAACTTTAAGGTAAGGGAATCCATTAGCCTTCTTTCATTTATTTTAAGAAATTGCTTATCAAAGCCCATCCTAGAGCTTTTGCCACCTGCCAATATGATAGCTGTACCAAATTTCTTCATGAAATCACCACATTTCCTACTTCCTTGCACAGTCATGGGCCTTGTCTGTTAATATTTCCAAGCCATGGTGAACGCTATCTAGTATATAATCTAGAGCTTCCTTTACTGCCTTTGGACTGCCAGGTAAATTAATAATTAGGGTTTTGTTTCTTATTCCAGATACCGCCCTAGATAACATGGCCCTAGGTGTAATGCTAAGGCTATAAGATCTTATAGCCTCAGCTATACCATTTGCCATTCTATCACAGGCTTTCATTGTAGCCTCTGGCGTTACGTCACGGGAAGAAAAGCCAGTTCCACCAGTGGTCAATATTAAGTCCACCTTCAGGTCATCAGCCATATATATTATTTCCTTGAATATAGCATCTTCTTCATCAGGTACTATAACTTTTCTTTCCACCTTATAAGCTCTGGCTTCAAGTATTTCAGCTATGATTTGGCCAGATTTATCTTGTCTTTCTCCAGCAAAGCCCTTGTCTGATGACGT
This sequence comes from Tissierellia bacterium, assembly GCA_012728125.1. GTDB lineage: Bacteria > Bacillota > Clostridia > Tissierellales > Tissierellaceae > JAAYFT01. The sequence continues at coordinate 1,569 of JAAYFT010000023.1, forward strand.
GATTATGCCAACTTTAAACATGAAAATACCTCCATATTAACTGATTTTCTCCAACTTTACTGCTGCTACTTTCAATTCAGGTATTTTGGCTATTGGGTCAAGGGCAGTATTTGTTAGATAGTTTGCTGCACCTTCAGCAAAGTGGAATGGCATAAACAATACTTCTTCTCCTATTATATCGGTAATCCTTGCTGCAACTTCTACTACCCCTCTTCTGGAAGTTAGTCTAACTATATCTCCATCTTTTATACCTAGTTTCTTTGCAGTAACTTCATTGATTTCTACATAGTTATTAGATGCTTTTTTATTCAAACCTTCTACTCTTCCGGTCATAGTCCTTGTATGGTAATGATATAGTATTCTTCCAGTTGTTAAGGCATATGGATATTTCTTATCTGGCATTTCAGCACTATCTACTTGTTCTGCTGGCATAAACAAGCCTTTACCCCTAGTAATACCATTTTTGTGAAGGTATTTTGTACCAGGATGGTCTTTACTTGGACATGGCCATTGGATACCCATCCTATCCTCTAACCTCTTATAATCAATACCTCCATAGGAAGGAGTAAGGGATGCTATTTCATCCATGATCTTCGATGGATCAGAGTATCTTGCTTTGTAGCCAAGTAGATTCATTAAATCTACTAATATCTTCCAGTCAGCCTTGGCCTCTCCTGCAGGCTCTATGGCCTTTCTCACTCTTTGAACCCTTCTTTCTGTATTAGTGAAGGTACCATCCTTTTCTGCAAAGGAAGCTGCAGGAAGGACTACATCTGCCAACTCACAAGTTTCAGTAAAGAATATATCTTGAACAACTAGGAAATCTAAATTATTTAAAGCCTTTCTAACATGGTTTATATCTGGGTCAGATACCATGGGGTTTTCACCCATAATATACATGAACCTAATATTTCCATTTTCTGCTTCATTTAACATCTCTGAAACAGTAAGACCTGGTTTTCTTGATAGCTTAGCATTCCAAGCCTTTTCAAACTTTTCTGCAGCTTCTTCGTTAAACACCTTTTGATAGCCTGGATAGTCTGCTGGAAGCCCACCCATGTCACAGGCTCCCTGTACATTATTTTGACCTCTTAGAGGATTTACTCCTGCTGATTCTTTACCAACATTGCCACATAATAGGGCAAGGTTGGATACTGACATTACTCCATTGGTACCTGTAGTGTGTTGAGTTACTCCCATAGTATAGTATATGCCAGCTTTTTTTGCTTCCCCATATATGGTGGCAGCCTTAACTATATCCTCTGCATTGACACCACAGATTTCAGCTACCCTTTCAGGAGTATATTCCTTAACCAGTTTAGCTAACTCTTCATAGTTCTCAGTATTCTTTTCTATAAATTCTTTATCTTGTAAGCCTTTTTCAATGATTACATGCATCATACCATTTAATAGGGCTATATTAGTTCCTGGCTTTAATTGTAAATACACATCGGCATATTCTGCCAGCTCAATCCTTCTTGGGTCTGCTACTATTAGTTTTGCCCCTTTTTTCTTGGCACGTTTCATAGTAGCACCAATTATTGGATGGTTTTCTGTAGTATTGGAACCAATTACAAACATAGCATCAGTATTTAATATTTCTTCAATGCTATTGGTCATAGCTCCACTGCCTAAAGTTGTTGCAAGACCTGCAACTGTTGAAGCATGTCAGAGGCGGGCACAGTGGTCTACATTATTAGTTCCTATTACTGCCCTAAATAGTTTTTGGAACAGGTAGTTTTCCTCGTTTGTACAACGGGCTGATGTAAGGCCTCCAAAGGCTTCTGCCCCATAATTCTCCTTAGTTTCCTTTATTTTAGATACTATTAATCTATATGCCTCTTCCCAAGTGGCTTCTACAAATTCACCATCCTTCTTGATTAAAGGTTTTTTCAACCTGTCTGGATGGTTGATAAATTTATAGCCAAACTTACCCTTTACACATAAAAGTCCATTGTTAAAGCCATCAAAGGCTGGTTCCACCCCAACTACTTGATTACCCTTTACAAGTAGGTCCATTTGGCAACCTACTCCACAATAGGAGCAAGTAGTTCTAACTTTCTTTGTTTCCCAATATCTAAACTTAACCTTAGTCTTTGGCTGCAAGGCTCCAACAGGGCATACTGATACACAGTTTCCACAAGAAACACATTTGGATTTTTCTAATCCTTGATTAAAAGGCGTTGCCACTATGGTATTAAAACCTCTATCTTCAAATCCTATGGCATTAGTGCATTGTAATTCATCGCATACCCTTACGCATAGGCCACAAAGAATACATTTATTGGGATCATAATAATAAAAGTGGTTTGAATCATCTATTTCCTTATTTCTCTTTTCACCCTCATATGTCCCATCAACTAGCCCATATTCATAGGCATAGTCTTGCAGTTTACAATTCCCTGATTTTTCACAAGTAAGACATTCCATTGGGTGATTAGATAGTAGTAAATCTAGAACATCTCTTCTTGCATTGATTACTTTAGGGTTATTTGTGTATACTACCATTCCATCTCGCACCTTAGTAGTACAAGATGTAACTAGGTTTTTTCCACCTTCAACTTCTACTAAACACATTCTACAAGCCCCATAAGGCGCCAGTCTTTCATCATGACATAAGGTAGGTATTTCTATTCCTACTTCTCTACAGGCTTGTAGAATAGTCTTATCCTTTTCAACCTCATATTTGATACCGTTTATGGTCACTTGAACCACAATACTCAACTCCTACCTTAAATTATTTTTCTTCATTATTTTCCAACTTGTTTATCTTCTCTATTATATCTGCTATGCTTATGGCCTTAGTCCAACTACTTTCAACAAATTTATTTCCAATCTTCCTATATGGCTTGTCTGGATTATCTAAGTGCATTAACTCTGTAGTCAACCTGCCCTTTAGACATAATGGCCTTCCATTAGATGGTGCCTTAGCCCTTACAGCAAGCTTCTTACCCTTTTTAGATAATACTTCAAACTCACAACCATAGGCACAAACTTTACAGTCTACTGTTTTGACTTCTGCATCCCAAATCCTAGTCTTGCCCATTAACCTTTTATCTACTAAGGCTCCCACAGGACATACTACTACACACCTATTACAGGATACGCACTTAGAAGTCTCAAAGGTCTTATCTAAATCTAAAACTATTCTAGTATCATATCCCCTTCCAGCAAAGGATAAAACTTGCCTATCGTCTACTTGACTACAAGTTCTTACGCACTTTCCACATAAGATACACTTGCTATCATCTTTTAATATATACGGGCTGGAAGTATCGATAAGTTTTGGCCTCATGGCCCCATCGTGTTCTCTAAATTTCACATCATATCTATAGGCATATGCCTGTAATAAACACTCTCCTGCCTTTTGACAAGTTAAACAGTCATTTGGATGGCTATCTAGTAAGAGTTGTAATATATCTTTTCTAGCCTTAACAACCTTTTCTGTCTCTGTATTTACAACCATACCTTCTCTAACCTTTGTAGAACAGGAGGTTTCAAGTTTTCTGCTTCCTTCTATTTCCACTAGACACAATCTACAAGCTCCTACTACTTCTAGATTAGGGTCATAACATAGGGCTGGTATATCTATACCTAGTTCCTTAGCAGCTTGAATTATACTATAATTTTCTGGTACAGTTACTTTCTGTCCATCTATAGTAAGAGTTACATTTTTCATATATTTTCCTCCTATCTAGTGATAACTGCGCCAACAGGACATACTTCCATACAGGTACCACATTTAATACAAGTTTCTGTATCTATCACATGTCTTTCTTTCACTTTTCCACTAATACAGGATACAGGACAGTTTCTAGCACATTTTGTACATCCTATACATGCGTCAGTAATATAGTATTCAAGTAGGGCTTGACATGAGCCAGCAGGACATCTCTTATCCCTTATATGGGCTATATATTCATCCCTAAAATATTGTAATGTACTAGTAACTGGATTTGATGCAGTCTGTCCTAGTCCGCAAAGGGAAGCAGAGCTTATGGTTTCAGCTAAGGATTCCAATCTTTCTATGTCCCCTTCTTCTCCATTTCCTTCAGTGATCTTCTCCAGTATTTCCAACATTCTCTTAGTACCTTCTCTACAAGGAACGCATTTACCGCAGGATTCTTCTACTGTAAAATCTAAGAAAAACCTTGCTATATCTACCATACAGTCAGTTTCATCCATTACAACCATGCCACCAGAACCCATGATAGATCCAATCTTGGCTAGGGATTCAAAATCTACTGGTGTATCTAATAGGTCTGCTGGTATACAGCCACCTGATGGTCCACCTGTTTGTATAGCCTTAATGGCCCTGTCATCAGCAACTCCTCCACCGATATCGAAAACTATTTCCCTTAAGGTCATACCCATTGGTACTTCCACTAGGCCAGATTCCTTAACCTTACCAACTAGGGCAAATACCTTAGTACCTGGAGATTTTTCAGTTCCTATACTTCTAAACCAGTCTGCACCTTTTTGATATATTATAGGTACGTTAGCTAAGGTCTCAACATTGTTAATAATAGTTGGTTTACCCCATAGGCCCTTGTGGGCTGTTCTGTGGATTTTTACCCTAGGCATACCTCTTTTCCCTTCGATGGATTCCATTAGGGCTGTTCCTTCACCACATACAAAGGCTCCAGCTCCTAGTCTTAGTTCTATATCAAAAGAAAAGTCAGTTCCAAATATGTTTTTACCTAATAGGCCATACTCCTTAGCTTGTTCTATGGCTTTTTTAAGTGTCTTTACTGCTAGGGGATATTCTGCCCTAACATATATAAATCCTTGGTCTGCTCCTACTGCATATCCAGCAATGGCCATACCTTCAAGGACTGAATGAGGGTCTCCTTCAAGTATGGACCTGTCCATAAAGGCTCCTGGGTCCCCCTCATCTGCATTGCAAATTATGTATTTCTTATCTGCATCGTATTTGAAGGCTTCATTCCATTTTCTACCCGTTGGGAAGCCTGCGCCGCCCCTACCCCTTAAATTGGACTCCATCATAACATCGATGACTTCTGCTGGAGTCATTTCAAATAGTACTTTTCCTAAGGCTGAATAGCCATCAAGGGCAATATAGTCATCTATGCTATCAGGGTTTATTATTTCACAGTTCCTTAGGGCTATCCTAACTTGTTTTTTATAGTAGTCTCCCTTAAGTACTATGCTGCCATCTTCCCTTATTTCTGTCTTGCCTTCCTTTTTTAATCTATCTTCTAATATAGGTCTAGTCTTTTCCTTAATTTCTCTTAACTTTTCTAAGGTCATCATCTTTCTACACCTCTAACTATCTATATTTTTCAATTATTCCTTTTATGTCCTCAACCTTTAACTTGCCATAGGTTTCATCGTTTATATTGATTACTGGTGCTAAGCCACAAGCTCCTATACACCTAGTTGGAGTTATGGAAAACTTCAAATCAGGAGTAGTTCCACCGCTTTTAATGCCTAAAACATTTTCCAACTCCTCTAATATTTTCTCAGCTCCTTTAACATAGCAAGCTGTTCCTAGACATACGGAAATATCGTTTTCCCCCTTAGGTACAAAGGTAAATTGGGAATAAAAGGTTGCTACACCGTATATTTCTGACAAGGGAATGTTTAGCTCTTTAGAGATTAGTTCTAAGATCTCAGCAGGCAAATATCCAAATCTTTCCTGAGTTTCTTGAAGGACAGGCATTAAGACACCAGGCTTGTCCCGGTTTTCATCAATAAAAGTCATAAATTCTTGTATCTTTTCCTTATTTTTTTCCATATCAAACTTAAATTCCATATTGACCCTCCTTTTTGTATTATTTGAAAATAGACAGCATTATTGGAATGCTGTCTATACAATTCTAGTTTATTTTATATCGATCCTTACTCCTATTATTCTATTTCTCTTGGCTTGAATAGTATAAAATAAAATTTGTCTAACACTGAAATTTTACAATATTTATAATACATTGTCAATGAAGCCTGATTATGTAAATAGGCTCCTGGGTATAGTATATATGTTATTTAGATAGGGAGCGTGAATATTTTGGATTTTTCATTTTTAACAAAAAAGCAGTTAATTTTACTAATATATTTTGCCCTAATCAATATCATAAGCTTTTTATTATTTGCCATAGATAAGATTAAGGCTAAGAAAAACCAATGGAGAATCCCTGAAAGCACTTTAATCTTAGTGTCCTTCCTTGGTGGGGGAACAGGTTCTCTAATTGGCATGGTAGTTTTTAAACATAAATTATCTAAAAAGAAGTTTACCTTGGGCATTCCATTAATTATTATATTAAACAAGTTCCTAGAAATATTCCTATTTATTTTATAAAAAATCATAACTTTTATATGCCCTTAGATGTTTTCTATCTGCCAATCTATAGGCTTCTTTCCTATGGACTCTAAAAATTTATTAGTCTTAGAAAAGGGTTTAGAACCAAAGAAGCCTCTATTTGCTGAAAATGGACTTGGGTGGGGTGATGTTATTATATAATGCCAAGGATTAGTAATTAAGGCCTTCTTTCTTATGGCATTATTTCCCCAGAGTATGAATACTATTGGGTCCTTTCTCTCATTTAACAATTCTATTATATGGTCTGTAAAGATCTCCCAACCAATATTGCTATGGGAATTAGGCTGTCTTGCCCTTACTGTTAAGGAAGTATTCAGTAACAATACTCCTTCCTTGGCCCATTTAGTTAAACTTCCATGGTTAGGTATGTAACAGCCTAAATCATCTTGTAGTTCCTTATAAATATTTTTCAAAGATGGAGGAATTTTCACTCCAGGTTTTACAGAAAAACTAAGGCCATGGGCTTGATTTGGTCCATGGTAGGGGTCTTGGCCAAGGATTACCACCTTTACATCCTTATATGGAGTTAAATGGAGGGCATTGAATATATCATACATATCTGGATATATGGTTTTAGTCCTATATTCTTCTATAAGAAAGGTCCTAAGTTTTTGATAATAGTCTTTTTTCATTTCATCTTCTAATAGGTCTTGCCAGTCATTATTAAATATTTTCTTCATTCTCTTACCTCCTGATTGCCTCTTCTTAATCTATCTTATCCTATTTAGTAAAAAAATTTAAGCCTTATAAACAAGTACCTAAAAAATCTTATAATTTAGCTTATTAATAATTACTACATGTATTGTATTATTCCCCCTTCTTATATAATATAGTAATTACATTATTCTAATAAAATATTATTGGAAAGAAGGGATAATTTTTGAAAGAGGATACTTGGGGTCTTGAGACCAAAAATAAAAAGGAAACTATAAAAAGCCTCCTAATAAATATAATATACTTATTAGTTGGTGGAGCTATAGGATTTATTCTTCCTGCTTATTATGGAGCTTTTATGGGGCCTTATATTAAAAATGGTAATATATTCATCTTCTTACTTGGAATAATTGGGATGTTTTTAATCCTATTTATTGGCTACTTAGTCCATATAATTATCCATGAAACAGGCCATCTTATTTTTGGCCTCCTATCTGGCTATTCCTTTATCTCCTTTAGGATAGGTCCCTATATTATAGTAAGGGAAAAGGGAAATTTAATATTAAAAAAATACAATCTACCTGGCACAGCGGGCCAATGTCTTATGGTACCACCTGATATAGAGAATGGGAAGTACCCCTTTCTTCTCTACAACTGTGGAGGAGTTATACTAAATCTCTTAGTCGCCATACCTGCTATAATAGTTGGAAGGAATGTAAACTTTCCTCTTAACGCCATATTAATTGGATCTGGAATGGTTGGTTTATTTATAGTAGTAACAAATGGAATTCCCCTCATAATAGGTGGAGTGCCAAATGATGCCCATAATGTATTTTCAATAATTAAGGATGAAGAAGCCAAGAGAAGCTTTTTTATCCAGCTTAAGACCCATGCATTACAGAGTCAAGGTGTTAGAATTAAGGATATGGCCCTTGATACATTTAAATTAAAAGAAGATTCAAACCTAGCTAACCCTTTAAATACTGCCCAAAGGTTGCTAGAGTATACTTGGTATTTAGATAATATGGATTTAGAGAATGCAAAAAAATGTATTGATTCTTTTAAACCCTATTTCAATAAAATAGCTACTTTGTTTAAATATGAAATTAATTGTGAAAGGATGTTTTTAGAGTTAGTAGGAAATTGTGATAGAGACTTAATAGATAGGCTATACGACAAAAATCTTAAAAAATATATTAAGACAGCTAGATTTATGATTAGTAAAAAAAGGCTTCTCATGGCCTATGAAGGCTTTTACAATAATAGTAAGGAAAAGGCATTGGAGTATTATGAGGAATTAAAGGATTTAGCTAGCAAATATCCAATAAAGGGAGAAGCAGCTATGGAGCTAATGCTGGTAGATTGGATTAGTGAAAAATTATAAGAGCCAAGGGATATCCCTTGGCTTTTATCATGTATTGACCTGATAAACCTTTTGTTTTACCTATTTTTTCAGATTTATTAAATGCTATTAGTATTACAGAAAAATATAAGGCAGGATTTCCTATTGATTATACAGAATCTCTAATTTGAAAATATTTTTCTTCTAAATCCTCTAGATGATGAAAAATATGGACTAAATCCTCCCCAAATTCAAGTAGTAAATAGGATCCATCCTCTTCCCTTTTTTCTATTACTTTCTTCTCACCTAAAATGGCCAGCTTTCTATTTAATTCAGTATGGCTCATATAGGGTATACTATTTAGTATTTCACTATATCTTTGATTTCCTTGACTTATAGATTTTAATATCTCAGGTACCCATCTCAACTTAATCAAGTCTTGAACTATTTCAAATCCATTAAAAATTTTATTTTTCATTTTCTCACCTCTACGAACATATTTGTGCCTTTTTGTTTCTTTTATTTTATCATATAATATAGATAAAGGAAATGACATATGAAATTAATTAGAAATTTAAGGAGGTTCAATATGAAACATATTGAGTTATTACAAAAATATTTATCAAATTTAGCAGTTCTTAACATTAAACTTCATAATATACATTGGAATGTTGTAGGTCCGCTATTTGTAGAAGTACACAATTTTACAGAAGAGATTTATGACAAATTATTTGAAGCCCTAGATGAAGTGGCAGAATTATTAAAGATGAAAAAGGAGTATCCTTTATCTACACTGGCTGAGTATCTTGAAAAGGCAGATATTGAAGAAATAAAGGCTAAAGACTTCTCAATAAAAGAATCCCTTGAAATAGTTAAAAAGGACTTAGAATTGATGAAATCCCTAGCTACTGAAATTAGAAATGTAGCTGACGAAGAAGGAGACTTTGAGACAGTTGCAATCTTCGAAGACTATGTAGCAGATTATAGCAAGAACATTTGGTTCTTAAACTCCATGTTGAAGTAAGTTTAAACCCCTTAGGTAAACCCTAAGGGGATTTTATTTAAGCTAGATTTCCCTTCTCCAGTTTTTAGGTGCCATTAGGGCTATTACCGTAAATAACTCCAACCTACCTAAAAGCATAAGTAGGGATAAG
>JAAYFT010000161.1 GCA_012728125.1 Tissierellia bacterium
CTGGAGTATACTCTTCTTCAGAAATTACACTTTCTACAGGCCTAACCTCTTCTACATATGCTTCTTCAGTGTGTGTTTCTTCATAGGCTGGAGTTTCTTCTGTTTCTTCCGTTTCAGCTTCTAAAATTAAGCTATTTATGTATCTTTCTATTGAGCCATCTTCTTTATCTATATACCCACCTAATAGGATATCTTTATCTGTCATTACTAGTATACCATTTACTTTTAATTCCCTTCCTCCTAGTTCCCTTTCTGTAAGGGTGTACTCTTCTTTTCCCTTTCCCATATTGTCTGTAAATAATTTCCCTAAATTTATAATAGGAGCATGTTTATCATTGGAGAGCAAGGCTACATTGTATATGGTTTCTATGTCTCCATTTTCAACGTTTACTGTAAGGAAAACTTTGGGCCCTCTTCTTTCAAGCTTGCAATGTCCCTTTATATTGCCTTTCTTTACCGTTGCATATTCCTTTTTTAATATGATAAACCTCCTACTATATGATAAGGATGATGACATAATTTTACCCCCTTTTCTACACTTTATTTAATTATATGTCTAATGGGGGTAAAGATTTACTTATCTTTATAAAATCTTCTACTGATAAATTTTCTGCCCGTATTTCAGGTTTGATATTTAGCTTTTCCAGTGTCTCTTTTATGGTTTTCTTGTCTATGTTAAATCCATAGGTAGATAGGGCATTTAATAGGGTTTTTCTTCTTTTGGAGAAGGCTGCCTTTACTATTTGGAAAAACTTATCCTTATCTACATCTGGTAGGTCTTTTTTTATATTTAATTTAATCACTGCAGAATCTATTTTAGGTTGGGGCATGAATACAGTCTTAGGTACGTTAATGACTATTTCAGGTAGGCTGTAAAAGTTGACAAAAACAGATAAAGAACCGTAGTCCTTGCCACCAGGCTTTGCCTCCATCCTTTCTGCAACTTCCTTTTGCACCATTACTACTATGGAATCTAAGTTTAGGTCGCTTTCCATTAGTTTTGTAATGATGGGAGTGGTTACATAATATGGGAGATTGGCAACTACTTTTACAGGCTTATTATCTAATTTTTCTTCTATTAGCTTTTCTAGGTCAACCTTTAGTACATCTCCATGGACTATTTCCACATTATTATATTTTCCTAAGGTTTCATCTAGGATTGGTAATAAGTCCTTATCCAATTCTATGGCTAATACTTTTTTAGCTCTTAGGGCTAGTTCTTCTGTTAAGGTGCCTATGCCAGGGCCTATTTCTAAAACACAATCTTCATCGGTGATGTCAGCTTTTTCAGCTATTTTTCTAACTATATTGCCATCTATGAGGAAATTTTGTCCTAGGCTTTTGGAAAATTTAAAACCATATTTAGATAAGATTTCCTTAATGTACTTTGGAGAATAAAGTCTATTGTTTTCCATCTTTTTCTATCCTTTCTAGGGCTTGGTTAAATTCTTCTCTAGTGATGCCGAAATTATTTAATCTATTTAGCAACTGTTTAGCATTACAATAACCTATGCCTAAAATATAACCTAATCTTTCCCTTTTTTCACTGGAATTAGGCCCTCCTGCCAAGCCATGCTTTATCAAGTCTTCCTTGGTGAACTCCTCGCTTTTTTCCACTTCATTGGGCCTTGCCTTTGAGATTGCTTCGATTATGTCTTCCTTACTTGCATTTTCTACTCCAATGTCTCCCTTTTTTAAGGCCTTGCCTTGAGGAAGAAAAGCGTGCTTACAGTTTTTTATATGTTTTGATAAGTCTTTTCGTATTTGCTCCCCTGCATAGTCTGGATCTGTAAGGATGATAATGCCCCTATTATCTGCTATTTTCTTTAAGGTTTCTATGAAGTCTTTTTTATATGCAAAACCACCTGTGGCTATTACTTCTGCGTCTAAGGCTGCTTTTACTGCTGTAATGTCGTCTTTTCCTTCTACTACTATTACTTCTTTTATCATAAGTGCCCTCCTAGTCAATTCACAATTCACAGTTCACAATTCACAATTATTCGGGTGGAGCTTTTGGGTTAATATAGTTCTACTACTCTACATAATTTTCATTAATGTAACTTTCAATTTTCAAAATGAAGTCATGAGCATTTAGAATTTGTTTTTCTTTTTCTCTTGTTACTATAAAAAAATCATTATAATCAGATTTGTTCCTTAATTTTTCTGCTCCCATTAAGATTTTAGAATATTTTTTATCTATCTTTTCTGTATTGACATAATTTTGATTAAAGTATGAGATTATAGCTGAATGTTTTTTAAAATCTATTCTCTCATATGCCAGCATTGCCCTTCTTCTTTTTATCCATTTATACTTACTCCTTCTTTTTTTACATTATTAAAGAAAGGTAAAACATCAGAATACTCTTTATAAGTTTCATAACTTTCAGAGATAATTGACACTACTAATTCATATTCTAAAGATAAATCTACCATTATATCGGTGATACTATCCTCATATTGTCTTAAATTGCTCTCTTTTTCATCTACTAAAACTATAATATCTATATCTGATTCTTGGGTATTTTCTAGTCTTGCATATGAACCATAAAGTATAGTATCTTTTAACTTGTCCCCAAACAATTTGTATAGTTCTTCCTGTATTCTATTCAATAATTCTCTTATTTTCTTGTCTTTTATTTCTCCTAATCTCAAGACATCCAACCCCTTTCGATACCTTACAAAACTCACAAATATAATTATATTTCATTTAATATTATATCCTATAATTAGGGTAAATAAAGCATTGAAAAAGCGAAGATAATTCTTCGCTTCAATAAGTATGATACTTTATATTTATTCACATTTACATGCAAGTTAAAATGACTAATCACTCGTACAATTTGTCATTTTAACTAATTAAAGTATCCCAAATAATTCTCTAGTATTTCTATTTGTAGCCTTGGCTAATTCTTCATAGGATATGCCTTTTAGTTCTGCTATGGTGCCTGCCACGTATTTTACATAGACTGGTTCGTTTCTTTTTCCCCTATGGGGCTCTGGAGCAAGATAGGGGCAGTCAGTTTCCACTAGTAGCTTATCTAAGGGTACTGCTTTGGCCACTTCCTTTAGGACCCTTGCATTTTTGAAGGTAACTGGCCCTGCTATGGATATATAAAAACCTAATTTAATATATTCCATTGCCATTTCCTTGCTGCCAGAATAGCAGTGTAGGACGCCCCTTAAAGTTCCATCTTGGGCTTCCTTTAAGGTATCAAAGGTTTCCTGTTGGGCATCCCTTGAATGTATGACTACTGGCAAGTCTAATTCCTTTGCTAGCTTTAACTGTTCTCTAAACCATTTTCTCTGTTCATCCCTTGGAGAATTATCATAGTAAAAGTCTAGGCCAATTTCTCCAATGGCTACTACCTTATTCCTTTTGGCTAGGGACCTTAATATTTCTAAGGTAGAGTCATCCATATTTTTAGCATCATGGGGGTGGACTCCAACTGTTGCATATATATTAGGATATTTTTCAGCTAGGGATACTGAGGCAATGCTGCTTTTTAGGTCTGCCCCAATATTTATTACCAATTCTATGCCGTTACTTTCTAAGTCCTTTATTAAGCTATCCCTATCCCTATCAAATCTCTTATCATCTAAATGAGCATGACTGTCTATTAGCATCTTTCTACTCCTTATTTAATTCTCTGTTATTTCATATTAAAGGGGGTTATAACCCCCTATCTTATGATATTGTTGCACCTGAAGCTATATCTTCTAAGGTAGATACTAGACTAAGGTTGCCTTCACTATCTTCTGCAGCTAGTATCATTCCCTTAGATTCAACGCCTCTTAACTTAACAGGCTTTAAGTTAGTTACTACTACTACTTTTTTACCCACTAAGTCTTCAGGTGAATAATATTCTTTTATTCCTGATACGACTTGTCGTTCTTCTTCTCCTAATTTTAACTTCAAGACATATAGCCTATCAGCCTTTGGATGGTTTTCACAGGCTAATACTTCTGCTACTTTTAATTGAACCTTGGCAAATTCGTCTATGGTAATCTCTTGTACTTCTTCTTCCTTTTTAACATCTTCCACTTTGCTTCCCTTCTTTCCTTTGCTTCTTTCTTGTATTAATTTATCATTGGCTTCATTTAATTTAGCCAACTCCTTTTGAATGTCTAGTCTTGGGAATATGATATTACCTTTTTCAACCTTGGTGCCTGCTTGTAATTTACCCCAAGCTTTAGCATCTTCCCATAGGATATCTCCTGTAAGTCCCAATTGTTTTCTGATTTCTAAGGATGTTTTTTCCATATATGGTTTTATTAAGATAGAGATAATCCTTAGGGATTCACTTAAGTTATATAGAACTGTATCTAGTCTGTCTTTCTTTTCTTCCTTGACTAGTATCCATGGTGTAGTTTCATCTATATATTTGTTTGTCCTTCTAATTAACTTCCAGATTTCTTCTAAAGCCTGGGAGAAGTTTAATTTATCCATATAGTCTTCTACTTTTCCTGCTGCATTTATGGCTATGTCTTTTAGTGAGTTGTCTAGGTCTTCTTCTTCCACTGGTGCTGGAACTAGGCCTTCATTATATTTTTCTACCATGGTAACTGTCCTGCTTACTAGGTTACCTAGGTCATTGGCTAGGTCTGAATTCAATCTTTGTAGGAATTTTTCCCTGTGGAAGGACCCATCTTGGCCAAAGGAGAATTCCCTTAGCAAGAAGTATTTGAAGGCATCTATGCCATAAAGTTCTATAATAGGTTCTGGATATATGACATTACCCTTAGATTTTGACATTTTATCGTCTTCAAATAGGATCCAACCGTGGCCAAAGACTTTCTTTGGTATTTCTAAATCTAATGCCATTAGGAGAGCTGGCCAGATTATGGTATGGAACCTAACTATTTCCTTACCTACTAAATGGATATTGGCAGGCCAATATTTTTTGAACTTTTCATCGTCGTCAGTTCCATAGCCTAAGGCCGTAATATAGCAGGCTAAGGCATCAATCCAAACATATATTACATGGGCTGGATCAAAGGGTACCTTAATGCCCCAGTCAAAGCTGGTTCTTGATACACACAGGTCTTCTAAGCCATCCTTTAAGAAGTTATTGATCATTTCATTTTTCCTTGATTCTGGTTGGATAAAGTCTGGATTTTCTTCATAGAACTTCAATAATCTGTCTCTATACTTGGAAAGCTTAAAGAAATAAGCTTCCTCTTCTGCCAGATGAACTTCCCTATTACAGTCTGGACATTTGCCATCTACTAGCTGGGATTCTGCCCAGAAGGCTTCACAGGGAGTACAGTAATGGCCCTTATATGTTGATTTGTATATTTCTCCCTTTTCGTATAGTTCAGTAAAGATCTTTTGTACTGCCTTTTCATGGTATGTGTCTGTAGTTCTAATTAAGGTATCATAATCTATTTCTAATACCTTCCACAGCTCCTTAATGTCTGCAACTATTTTGTCTACATAGGCTTTTGGGGATAGGCCGTTTTTCTTTGCTATTTCTTGAATTTTTTGTCCATGTTCATCGGTCCCTGTAACAAAATATACATCATAGCCTTGCATTTTTTTGAACTTCTTTATAACATCTGCAGCTACTGTGGTATAGGTATGACCTATATGCAGATTGTCTGATGGGTAGTAAATTGGTGTTGTTAAATAGAATCTCTTCATTATATTAACCGTTACAGAAAACTTATAAAACTCTATAAAGTTTAAATCAAACCTTATAAAAGTTTATGTTTCCTTCCTTGTTCATCGTGCCCAGTTTCGGATATTCCTACTCCTGTTTGTTTGACACTCCA
>JAAYFT010000162.1 GCA_012728125.1 Tissierellia bacterium
ACTAAGAATTGAGGATTTTACTGTTGAAAATATTAATAATAATTTCAAAATCCCATTTATTAATGGGCTAATTCTTTATACTCTTTTTTAACCTTGATAAAAAAAGTTAATTATGCAATTTCCTCATCTAATATTTTATCCATTATTTCACCTCTTTCTATTTACGTAGTCTTGGGTCTAAGGCGTCTCTAAGCCCGTCTCCTAATACATTGAAGGCAAACATGATCAAGGATATGAATATGGCTGGTATGATTATTTGATAGGCATTGCCTACTGCAAGACCTGCCAAGCCGTCGTTTGCCAAACTACCTAGACTTGATTTTGGGGCTTGTAGTCCTAAGCCTAGGAAGCTTAAGGTAGATTCTGAAAATATGGCTCTAGGTATAGTTAAGGTTACATTAACTAGAATAGGGCCTAGGGTATTTGGTATAATATGTTTTTTCAGTATCCAAGATTTTGAAGCTCCTAGGGATTCTGAAGCTAAAGCGTATTCCGATTCCTTTAATTGAAGTACTTGGCCTCTTACTAGGATTGCCATAGGCACCCAGGAGGTTAAGGTCATGGCTAATATCATAACGAACATACTGGAGCCTGAGCCAGCCTTAGTAAATACAACTGAAAGTAGGATAACTACCAATAGGTAGGGGATAGAGTAGATTACTTCAGCAATACGCATCATTATGGCATCTATTCGTCTTGAGGCCATACCAGATATAGACAGGATAACCATGACTATTATTATGGTTAAACCAATCATAGCTAACTTATTTTGCTTTAACCTTCTCCATACATCTGGCCAGTATTTTATACTAGGCCTACGGATTTTATCTACATTTCCATCATCACGAAGGGCAGGTTGGAACATCCAGTGATAACTATAATAGTTAATAGAAGTAAGGATATTATAGAAATTAGTTTTCTCATATATATTTCCTCCCATTTAGTTTAGTAAAGTAACAAATTACTTATAAATTTTAGCATGATTTATGTAAACCATCAATGGAAATATATGGTTAAGCCTTGATAAATACAGGTTTTACTCTTGTGTTAATATTTTTTCTCCTTGGGTAAATACTAGTATAAGCACTGGTAATGAAAATATTTATTTATTTAAAAGGAGTTTTTATGAAAAATAGGGATTTAATGAGAAGAAATACTTTATTTATAATCTATTTTGCAGCTTTATCCAGGTTTCTAATTATTATTAAGGATATGATTACAGCTTCAAGGCTGGGAGTTAGCTACAAAATGGACTCATATATTTTGGCTTTAAGCACCATTATGCTAGTTACAAAGATAGTGGGGGACGGAATAGTGGTTGCCCTTATTCCACTGTTACAGGAAATTCAAGGGAAATATGGTATATATAAGAAGGTAGACTATACCAATAACTTGATAAATATAACTATTATAATATCTTTAATCCTATTTGTTACTGGATTTGTTGGAGCTCCTATAATAATGAAGATATTTGGTCCTGGATTTGGGGCAGTGGAGCTTGAAAAGGCTGTACTCTTGTTTAGGTTAGGCCTGCCTATTATAGCCTTGTATTGGCTGAAATCCATTGGGGGAGGCTATTTACAGTCAGAGCATGCCTTTAGGGCAGGAGCCAAGGGAGGAGTAAGTTATGAATTAGTCCTTATCCTATATCTGCTTTTCTTTTCTAGGGATTTTCAACTAAGGGGCCTTATGGTGGCAA
>JAAYFT010000163.1 GCA_012728125.1 Tissierellia bacterium
GTAATAGCTTCTGCTTCTTCTATGGTTTTGCCCTTTGCCATTTCTGTTATCATACTACTTGTGGCTATGGAAGCAGTACAGCCAAAAACTAGAAAGCTTATATCTGTAATTACATTATCCTTTACTTTAATATATATGGTTAAGGAGTCACCACATTTTAAATCTCCATAGGTACCTACTCCATCTGCATCTTTCATACTGCCTACATTTCTTGGAGTCATGAAATGTTCTATTACTGTCATTGAATACTCTGAATACATAGTATCACTTCCTATTAAATATATTTATAATTTATTTTAGCATATAAATATATTTTGTACATAAAAAAATATCGGGGTACTTTAATAAGTTACCCCGAATATAAGGAGGTCTATTCCAGTATGTTTATTACCCCATCAATTATTTCTACATTTACCTTCAATACTTCTTGTAAAAAGTCATAGGGTACAAAGGTTCTTGAGTCCTTTAGAACTGGAGCAGTACCTAAGCTAACAAGCATTCTTGCAAAGTTGTAGTTATCTTCTCCTATGGTTACAGCTGTATAGTGGGCTCCCTTTACTAGTTCTGCCCTTTTTGCTTCATTATCCCAAGTAACTTCATAGCCTAAGGCTTCAGCTATTTGTCTAAGAGGTAGCATCTTTATCCCTGCTTGGTTTTCAAAGATTTCATTTTCTAGGCTTATTTCTTCATCATTGATATATATTCTATCTAGTATTCTAATATCAGCTTCAGTTCCTAGGTTTCCAGATTCTAATACTGAATCCTCTACTACTTGTTCTTCCTTCTCTATTACAATTATCTTATCAACTATTTTTTGAACTGGAGAGGACTCCATTTCTATGCTGGAGAAAACTACTAAGTCTCTATTTTTTACTGCTTCTTTATCTAATTGGTTGCCATCTTTATCTATTATTATAGTCTCATCTGATATGACTAGCCTTGAACTACCATCGGTACTTAATAGGTCTTCATCAAAGCCTGATACATATACAGGACTATAATCTTCACTGGTATTTACTACTATTACATCTGGTGCCAATTGAGGTGGCATACTCATTAGCATTATGGTCTCCTTGTGGTAGTAGGTTGTGACTGGCATACCTACTTCTAGCTCATCTGTAGTAATGAAATCTTTAGTCTCTCCATCTAGTAAAATTACATTTTCGTTAATATAAAGTAACATGCCATTGAAGGGCTCATCTAAATTATCCTTTACTAAAATTCTAAAGGTATTTCCACTCTTATCAATTTCTGCAATCTTACCCTTGTACTCTATATAGTCTGGTATTTGTACTTCATCGATTATATCAACTGGATCTATTATGTCTATTCCATCTACTGTATCCCCTCTGTCATAAATTGGGGCATATATGGGCTTAACCTCATTGCTAACTGGACTATCAGGACCATCTACAGCTATTGTAGCCATTGGGCTTAAGGTCACACAAGCTGCCAATGATGCAACTATATATTTTTTCATGTTCTTCATCTTATCACTCCTCTGCCTTTTTTGTTTAGTATATCAGGCTTTGGAGTTTTTTTGGTTACATAAGGTTTACAAACCAGTTACATATTGTTTACCATTTATTTCTAATTGCCATTATTATCTCCATTTTTATATAGGTCAGCAAAGTATTGGACATGGGTACCAGATATAAATCTACCATCTACAAAGAGTTCATTTTTCCTCATCTTTATTTGAGCCATATTCAATTCCCTTATCAATTCCATTCTTTCATTTTCATCTATGGTAAATTCTACTCCATACTCATGTAGTTGGA
>JAAYFT010000164.1 GCA_012728125.1 Tissierellia bacterium
ACTAAGAATTGAGGATTTTACTGTTGAAAATATTAATAATAATTTCAAAATCCCATTTATTAATGGGCTAATTCTTTATACTCTTTTTTAACCTTGATAAAAAAAGTTAATTATGCAATTTCCTCAATTAATAAAATATTAACATGGATAAATCAAATTTGGGTATATATATAGTATATTATTCTTAGGGGGTGCAGAATTGATAAAGAAAAGATTATTCTCTTTATTACTTATAGCTCTTATACTGCTAGTATCTTTACCATCCTTTGCTGATAATGATTTAGTTATTAGTAGCTGGATAGTAGAATCAAGTCTATTGGAAAATGGAGACTTGGTCATTGTAGAGGATTTGACCTTTGACTTTAAGAGTAAATTCAATGGAGTCTATCGCGATATTGGTACTGACCTTACCGATGGCATAGAAAATATAGAACTATATGAAATAGTAGGGGACAAAGAAAGTCCTTACAGATTTGTAAGCTCCGCAGACAATGGAGATAGTGGGGTCTATTTAATCAATAGGGAAAATAATAATCTTGTATTAAAAATTTTCTCTCCTGCCAAATCTAAGACATCGAAGACCTTTCGTTTGAAATATACAGTTAAAAATGTGGCTGTTAAGCACGTAGATACAGGAGAGTTATATTATAAATTTATTGGTAGGGAGAACCAAACTCCTGTAAAATACTTTTCTGCCACCATAAAACTTCCAGATAGCAACAGGGCAAGGACTAAAATATTTGCCCATGGCCCTATAAATGGGGAGATAAATTTCGTGGAAGATGATTTAATTAAAATGGAGGTTTCTGATGTGCCAGCTAAGTCCTTTGTAGAAGCAAGGATCTTGTTTCCAGAAACCTTTATTGGAGAAAGTACCAGGAGGGGAAACAACACCTTTGATAGTATAGTAGATGAGGAATTATCTTATATAACAAGGGAAGAGGCTAGGATTAAGCAGAGAACTAGAAATAGAGCCTTACTTGAACGAACATCATTAACTGTAACTACTATAGGTGTTTTGCTTTTAAATTATGTATATAGAAAACTAAAAAGAGACCCAGAGATATTTAGTGACTTGAATACCCTAAATCCTGAAGACATATCCCCTGCTGAACTTAGGGCTTTTATGAATGGGGGAGGAGCAGATGGTAGGGCATTGATGACTACTATTTTCGATTTGGCTAGGCAAGGATATATAAACATCGAAGAAATAGAGCCAAAAAAGAAAAAGAATAAAGACTTTCTTTTCATTAGGACTAATAAATCTCCATATGATTTATTAGCTCTAGAAAGCTATGTACTTAACTGGCTATTTAATACTATAGGAGATGGCAGTACTGTCTCTACCATAGACATAGAAGATTATAGGAAAAAGAACTCTAGCAAGTTTTTTAGTGATATTAATGAATGGACTAAGAAAGTTAAAAACAGTTTAAAGGAAAGAGGCTATTACGAAAACAAACCAGAGTTTGGCATATTATTGATTATAATGTCTGTTATTACTATGGTGGTAGCCATAATAACCCTAACCTTTGAAAGCCTATGGGGCTTATTACCAGTATTTTTGTCCACATTTTTACTTATTTATGCTATATCTATATTTGTGAGAAAGTCCGATAAGGGTTATGTCCAGTATAAGTTATGGCAGGATATTAGAAAGGATTTTAGAAATCAAAGAAACCTAATGAAAGATTATGACTACATTCCAAAGGATAAAACCTTAATATATGCCTTAGCCTTAGGCCTACCTATGAAACATTTGAACACGTTTAGAGATTATATTTCTGATTCCTATAGCCCAGCCCACTGGTCATATTGGTATTTTATGACCAATAAACATGGAGGTTCTAGCTTCGAAGATAGAATGTATTCATCCTTCTATGGAAGTTCTGCAAGTACCACATCTAGTTCCATTGGAGGAGGTGGAGGCTTCTCAGCAGGCGGCGGTGGAGGTGCCGGTGGAGGAGGAGCAGGAGGATTTTAATAAAGTGAATAGTTAATAATGAAGAGTGAATAGTTGATGGGGCCCAGCTTTAATGCTTAAATAAAACAGCAGCGAAATCATTCGCTGCTTACCAAAACTATTCACTTTTAGTTATTCATTATTAACTGTCTTTAACCAATTCTCTTAACTTTCCAGTTAATTTATAATCCGCATTCTTCAATTCTTCAATATTTCTCTTGCCTAATAAGAGCATTAGAATCTTCATCTTATATATGGTAGTTTCTAAATATGCTTTTGCGTTGTTATAGCCACCATGGAGTAGATAGGATAATATTTCTCCTGATATGCCTACCATATCTCCACCTAATACTATGGCTTTTATAATATCCATGCTAGTTCTAATTCCACCACTGGCTATTAGGTTTAGTTCTTTAGAAACTTTTCTACACTCAATTATAGATAGAGCTGTAGGTATGCCCCAACTGTAGATGTCTGATAAATCTATGCTATTATACCTCATGTTTTCAATTTCAATGAAATTAGTTCCACCGGCCCCTGATACATCAATATATTTTACTCCTGCATTATATAATCTCTTAGCAACTTCATTAGATATACCAAAGCCTACTTCCTTTACTATAATAGGTTTTTCTATGTTTTTTGCTAGGCTTTCAATATTATTGAGTATTCCCTTAAAATCCCTGTCTCCTTCAAGCATAACAACTTCATGGGCAGGGTTTAAGTGTAATTGTATTGCATCAGCATCTATCATTTCTAAGGCATGTCTTACATCTTCTAAAGAGGCTTGGGCGTTTAAGTTGGCAATGACTATACCTTCTTCACCAATATTTTCCCTAACCACCCTAAAGGAGTCTTTACACTCCTCATCTTCACATAGGGCTATGGTTTGAGACCCTACTGCCATGGGGATATTAAAGGTTTTTGCAATTAGTGACAATTCCCGATTTATTTCCCGGGAAAAATCTGTCCCACCTGTCATTGCATTTATAATTATAGGATAATCTACCACTTTCCCTAAAAAAGTAGTTTTCGTATCTATATCCTCTAGGCTTAGATCAGGTAAAGCATTATGTTCTAAAAACACATCACCAAGCAGGGTATCTCCCCTATAGGTTGACCTTAAATAGTTTTCCACATGCTCTCTTTTTCTAATTTTTCTCATGTTAACACCTCTATCTATTGACCTA
>JAAYFT010000165.1 GCA_012728125.1 Tissierellia bacterium
GCCTTCCTATCTACAGCCCTAGATATTTCTACTGGACTTATATTTTCAGTACCTATCCTATTAATCCTGGTCATATTACCCCTCCATCCATTCATTATATTATATCGGCAGCAAAATGGAAATACATAATAGGACTTAAGGGAATAGACCATAATGTCGATAATTTATAATGAAAGATTGTATTTATGAAAGGGAAGAATCTATGGAAACTTTAAAGATAAGCAGCAAGGAAAATATAATAAACAGCTATGGCCTAAGACCCACCCTTCCCTATGATATAGAGGGAGTATTAGTTGAAAAGGAAGGCAAGGACGTAGTAGTTGAAAAAACCATAGAAAATAAAAACATCCAATATTCCTTGAGATTAAAGGAAGAAATAATAGGTAATATTGGAGACATTATTGAGATTTCCAAGGAAAACATAGTAGCTGTAAAAGTTGAGGAAAAGAAAGTTGAAGAAAATGAATATGATAAGGATGACCACAACCAAGTCCGCAAAGCAGAAGATATCATCCGAGAATTAGGACTTGAGTTTACAGAGGACAATATTAGATTAATCGAGTTTTTACTTAGAAATGGTATAGCCATTACTAAAGATAGTGTAAACTCCTATATAAAATCGAGAGAATACCTAGAAAAGATAGTAGATAATATAGATGCCAACTCCTTTGTTAAGCTTATGGAAAGAGGTATAGACATAGAGGAGGAAAGCTTACAAAAAATAGCTGAGACCCTTGAAGAAATTAAGAATGAAAAGTCCTTTTCCCTAAAAAGGCTCCTAAGGTTAGAAAGAGACCTTACCTACAAGGAAGCAGAGGAAATAGCCAAGAAGATTTATGGGCAAAAAATGGGCAAGGATGTATATGACACCATAATAGCCCTTCACAAGGCAAAACTTCCCATAACAAAAGAAAACATAAATAAATCAATAGAAATAATGGCTAAGATCCATAATCTGAAAACCATAAAGGATGAAGCCTATATAAAGATAATAAAAGAAGAAATCATATTTAGCATAGACAACCTATATAAGCTAAACAACTCCTATACCAAGACAGATATAGATATTAACTTAAATGCTAGAGACTTTGAAACCTTTACCATAGTACAGGATACAAGCATAGATAGTTTAAAACAAATCTTAGTTGAACTTAACATAGAAGTAAATGCCGAAAATATTAACATACTAAGGGAATTCATAGTAAACGATATGGTAATGGATAGGACAAGCTATGATAAAATCATATCCATGAAAAATACACTTAAAGAACTAATTAGCTTACTAGACCAAGAGGAAATAGCTAGGTTAAGTAAAAAAGGAGTTAACCCATTAGAAGAAGATATATTCAAGCTAGTGGAGGAAATAAAAAAGGAAGATAATCCCGAACCAATAGGAGTTTCCGGCCATAGGAATATAGAGGAAATAAGAAAAGATTTAAGTATTTTAGGTAAAATCAGGGACCAAGACCTATTAACCCTGATAAAGAATAATGAAGATTTTACCATAAAATCCATAAAGGAAATCATAATTACCAGTATGGATAGGGCCTTAAGTTTAGAGGATAAAACCCTAAATAAAGCCATTTATATATCAAATATATTCAATAGCCTAGGAGAAGAATTAAATTCTAAATTGGTATCCTTTACCTTAAACAAGTACGGGTCTCCAACCTTGGAAAACCTTTATATGAGTAAACAGGAAATAAATACAAGTGGAGAAACCATAGTCCCAGTCGATACAATAGATAGAGGGAGCATATTCGAAGAATATATTAAGGCAAGAAACAGTCTGACAGTAAACATAATAAAGGAAAGCATTAAAGAAAGTAAAGCCATTGAGAACATGCCCCTTAGCCAGTTGAATGATTATATTCAGAGGAAGGTGAACAGGTATAAGGAAAGTGAAAGGTTAGCAGAGGAAATCAAAGACATAAGGGGAAATGAGGAAAGGATACTACCAACTATATTGAAAAATGGACTTCCTATGACCATAAAGGAGATTAAGGAAATAAAGTCCCTATTAGATAATCTTAACTTTACTAGACAAGGTGAGGACAAGCAAGATAATGAAGGTTTAATAAATATAGCTAATAATCCATCTATGGATTTAAACCAGGAAATGGAAGAAAGGGCAGAAAAGGAATACATAGAAATAGAAAAAATCACAGATAAGGACCTGGTACTCCAATTGCCCATTGAAATAGATGAAGAATACAAGGACCTAAATATTATAATACCTGATATAAATAAGGGTATTGATAAGGA
>JAAYFT010000166.1 GCA_012728125.1 Tissierellia bacterium
AACTCTCCTATACTATAATATTTCATTATTATCACCTCTCTATATACAATTATATCATACTTTTATAAATTGTATATAGAGTTTTGCAATTTTTTATAAAATTATTTTAGCTGTTGTTACCCTCCTTGAATATTCCTTACATACCCTTAAATATAAAAAACACCTTTATTAATTTCGAAAATTAATTAAAGGTGTTTGTCTTATTGTAAGAAGTATTACTCTTCCTCTGGCATTTCCCAGTTGTGGTAAACTTCTTGGACGTCATCATTATCCTCAAGCATATCGATTAGTTTTTCCATATTTTTAATATCTTCTGGGTCTGTTAATTTAACTGTATTTTGTGGAATATAGGAAAGTTCTGCCATGGCAAAGGTATAGCCATTTTGTGCCAATCCATCTCTAACGTCATTAAAATCGTCTGGTGTAGTGATTATTTCAAACCCTTCCTCCTCAGAAGTAAAGTCTTCAGCACCTAAATCAATAGCTAACATAGTCAGTTCATCTTCATCTATAGAATCGGTTCTTTCGATGGCTATTACACCCTTTTTATCAAACATGAAGGTTACACAACCAGTTTGTCCTAAGTTTCCACCATTTTTATCAAAGGCATGCCTTATATCTGAAGCTGTCCTATTTCTATTATCTGTAAGACATTGAACAAAAACTGCTATTCCACCAGGTCCATATCCTTCGTAGATAATCTCTTCGAAACTATCTGAACCTAATTCTCCAGAGCCCTTTTTAATAGCCCTTTCAATATTATCATTTGGCATATTAGCAGCCTTTGCCTTTTCAATAGCTGCCTTCAGTGCTGGATTGAAATCTGGGTCGGGACCACCCTCCCTTGCTGCAACCATAATATATCTACCTAGTTTTGTAAAAATCTTTGCTCTTTTGGCGTCTTCTTTTCCTTTTTTATGCTTTATATTGTTCCATTTAGAATGTCCAGCCATTAAATTCACTCCCTTTAAAATATTGCCTCATACATTTTAACACAATGGTAACATTATTTCACTATATTTGTGATAATTATATTTAAGTAGTATAGTCTTTTATGCTTTCATTATGAACTAAAGCTCAAATATAGGCGGATAAACCCTTTTATGTTCACTGATTTTATACATCTTTTCAATTCTTTCCACTATTTCCTTTGGTCCCTTTCCAGTCCTAATATACTCATCTAAAGTATCATAGGAAAAACCTAGATCTTCTTCATCATTTTGATTGGACCATAGGCCAGCTGTTGGTGGTTTTTCTATTATTATTTCAGGTATATTTAACCTTCTTGCCAATTCTCTAATTTCTGATTTCACAAAGGAAGCCAGTGGCAGCAAATCTACTCCACTATCTCCATATTTTGTAAAATATCCAACTACAAACTCAGACTTGTTCGTTGAACCTGCCACCAAATAATTATTGTTTTGGGCAAAATAATGTAAAGTTGTCATCCTAAGCCTTGGTTTTAGGTTGATTTTTGCCATTTTATTTTTGTTTTCTTCGTCTATGGAACTAAATAAAACGTCAAAAGTTCTAGACAAGTCTACTTTTTTAACTTGCAAATCTAAGGCTCTTGCCACTAGTATTCCATGTTTTTCATCTATTGGATCACTATAACAGGGCATGATAATTCCTAGGGAAGTTTCTGGAAATGCTAATTTTGCTAAACCTGCAACTACAGCTGAATCTATTCCTCCACTTAGTCCAAATACTAATCCTTCTGCCTTGGCCCCTTTAACTATTTCCCTCATCCAACTTACGATTTTCTCAATAACTAAATCTACATTTTCCATAATCATACCTCCAAACAACATATCTTATGTTTATTATGTATATCTTCTTCTTAATTGGTAAAATTAATTATAATTATAATGATTATAACACAAAGGAGCTATCTATGGATAAAAAAAAGATAAAATTACTATTCATAGGTTTAGTGGCTGGCTTAGTAAACGGTTTATTTGGTTCTGGCGGTGGAACTATTGTAGTGCCAGCATTAGTTTTTTTAATGGGAGTTGATGATTACAAGGCCCATGCCACAGCCATATCAATTATTCTGCCTCTTTCAATTATTAGTACTATTGTATACTTTACCAATGATTCTATTCCCTTTAATATAGTAGTCCCAGTAACCATAGGTGGAGTATTTGGTTCTTTCATTGGTGCCAAATTGTTAAATAAAATTCCTATTAACATACTTAGAAAAATATTTGGCAGTATAATTATTTATACTGCTATTAGGATGATATGGAAATGATGTTAATATTAATTGGCTTTTTATCTGGTATAATAAGCGGTATGGGCATTGGTGGTGGTGCAATCCTTATTCCATCTTTAGTCTTATTCAATAATATTAAGCAGCAAGATGCTCAAGGTGTTAACTTAATCGTATTTCTTCCTGTGGCCATTGCAGCCTTATATACCCATTATAAGAAAGGTAATATCGATTTTTCATTTGCTAAATTAATCATAATCGGCGGCATTATTGGATCCATAGCTGGCTCTATATTAGCAATTAAAATCAATCCATCAAGTTTAAGGAAATACTTTGGTATTTTTCTTTTATTAATAGGAGCTTATGAATTGCTCAAAAAAAAAGAATAGGTCATCCTATTCTTTTTGCTTTAAAGCAGCATAGACACAATCGCCATATAAGATCTTAAATCCTAGTTCTTTTGCCTTTTCAATGACTTCTTCATTATAGGAGCCTGGTTGGAACCAGATATACTCAATGTTAGCCTCCTTTGCTTCTTCCAAAGTCTTTAGGGCTATATTAGGACGTACAACCATATCTAGTACCTCTACCTTTTTAGGTAGGTCCTTAACTGAATGATAAACCTTTTCACCGTCTATCTCATCATAATTTGGGTTTACCCCATAGGCTTCATAATTATGATCCTTTAATATCTTCCAAATTTTATATCCAAATCTATCCTTTTTGGCGGTAACGCCTGCTACTACCCACAGCTTTTTTTGTAGCATTTCTTCCTTTATCTTATCCATTTTCACATCACCTCCATAGAATTATACCACAAATATTGGTAATTAATCTATTTAATTAACCTTTTCCCATCCTTAATTGCTATATATTCTTCCCCTAAAATTTCAAATTCATTATTGCCATTAGTCATATCAGTTATTAGGTTTTGAAATTTCTCTACTTCCTGATCTTCTATATATACAAAAATGTTGACCCCATCGTCAAAAACTGTTTCATCTACTAAATATCCACCATTTAAAAGAAAATTTTCTATTTTACCATAGGCAGTATAGTCTATCCTAACCTTTATTTTTTGATGCAAAACCATGTCCACAATTTGGCCAGCTTCTAAGCCAATTTTAGCCCCTTTTGTATATGCCCTTATTAGGCCACCTGCTCCAAGCTTAATCCCGCCAAAATACCTTGTGACTACAACTACTACATTTCTCAATTCTTCTTTTTTGATTACTTCTAAAACTGGTATTCCAGCTGTACCAGAAGGTTCACCATCATCGCTAAACCTTTGAATATTGCTATCCATACCTACTACATAGGCATAGACGTTATGGGTGGCATCTCTGTGCTTGGTTCTTATTTTTTCTATGAAGTCTAATGCATCTTCTTCTGTTTCAATTGGCATAGCATATCCAATAAATCTTGATTTGTTGATTATAATTTCATCTTCCCCATATTCAAATATAGTTCTATAGTTCTTGTCCATAAAATCTTCCTTTCAAAAAAAGGTATTCCAATAATTGCATTCCAAAAATAAAAGGAGATAGTTATCTCCTTTAGGCAAGTTTCAATTTATCTTCATATTCTTTAAAGTCTAAATATCTTTTATAGGCTAAGCTAACAAGGGATTTATCCTGACTATAGGTAATCATTTCTATAGCCTCTTCTACTGGGTAAAATCCACCTTCTTTAAATCCTTCATCTTTGTTGATTTGGAAGTTTTCATCTTTGGACTCCATTATAAACCACGTTATTTTGTTACAAACTGGCTTATTTCTAGTGTAGGAGTAAAATTCATAGGCAGTTTCTCCAGCAGCAGACACTATCTTTGGTTCTTCTATGCCTGTTTCATATTCCACTCTAGCTATGGCAGTTTCTGGTGGCAGTTCTTCATCACGGATTTTTCCCTTTGGTAATATCCATTCATTCTTATCATTTTTCATGATGAAAACCTTGTTTTCCCTAAAGACAACTCCTCCGGCACAGTTTCTGATTATCATTGGTGACCACTCCTTTTTATATTTTATTTCATACAATAAATTCATCATATTTTTTCAAGTCTAATGGATTTATATATAATTCTAAAATAGTGCCCTCTTCCGTATATTTCATATTATTTATTTCATAATTCTGCATAAAATAGTCTACTACTTTATGTTTATCAAATGGTATATTTAAGGTAACAAATTTATATGAATAAGGCAAGAGTTCTTGAATATAAAACAATAGTTTATCTAAATTTTCTCCAGTTTTAGCAGAAATAAAAACCTTTTCCCCTATAAATCTATTATCATAAATCAAACTATGTATATTTACCTTATCCATTTTATTAAATACTGTAATAATGGGCTTATCTAATACTTCAAGCTCCTTAAGTATATTAAAAGTCGTTTGAATCTGTATATCTAAATCCTTATTAGAAGCATCTACCACATGAAGCAATAAATCTGCATACTTCACTTCTTCTAAGGTACCCTTAAAGGCTTCTATCAATTTAGTTGGAAGTTTAGATACAAAACCTACAGTATCAGTTAATAAAAATGCCTGACCATTAGGTAACTTCCCCCTTCTTAGGGAGGTATCCAAAGTAGCAAATAGCATATCTTCTACATAAACTTCCTTAGCTTCATCATGCTCAACATTTAGTTCTATAATTTTGTTTAATAAAGTTGACTTGCCTGCATTTGTATAGCCTACTAAGGCTACTATAGGAAGGTTAGATTCCCTTCTCCTTTTTCTCTTTATATCCCTAACTCTTTCTATTTCCTTCAACTGCTTTTCTATATTGTTTATTTCCCTTAAAATATGTCTTCGGTCTGTTTCTAGCTTCTGCTCTCCAGGCCCTCTTGTACCAATACCTCCACCTTCCCTAGACAGGTAGTCCCTAAAACCTATTAATCTAGGCAGACGATATTTTAATTGGGCTAATTTTACTTGAAGCTTACCTTCCTTGGATTTTGCCCTACTTGCAAAAATATCTAAGATTAAATTAGTCCTATCTACAATTTTCTTATCTATGATTTTTTCTAAATTTCTAAGCTGGGCCCCTGACAGTTCATCGTTAAAGACCACAGTTGAAATATTCAGTTCTTCACAGTAGTTTTTAATCTCTTCAGCCTTTCCTTTTCCAATAAAATAAGCAGGATTAATATTATCCTTTTTTTGTATCAATCTACTTATTACTATACCATTTGCAGCTTTTACTAGTTCCTCTAATTCATCTAAGGAATTTTCAATATCTATTAGATCGCTTTCCAAGTCTACTCCAACTATTAATACCCTTTCCCTATTATTCTCTTGTCCCAATGACTATCCTCCTACACTTAATAAATATTTATATATATTATACCATTTTTAAGAAAAGTTATCTAATATTATCTAAATATTCCTCTGATGGAACATGGATAAATTGTTCCGGTACATTGCCTATAATAACAGTTTCAGCTATAGGTATATGGGTAGTTACATTTATAGTCTCTGTAATTAGTGGTATTATCAACTTTATATCAGTGCTTACAATTAAATATATCCTATGCCTAGTTTGGTTTATACCTGCTTCTTCAAATTCTGTTGCAAACCCTACATTTACCGATCCTTGGGGCTGAATTTCCAATTTAATACTGGGAAGGTATAGGATCTGTCTATCGAAAGCATTGCTTAAAGGTACCCTTACCTTGGTATTGGATAGATTTTTTAACTGTTCCTGCACTTCTAAAGCCATATCTGCTGCTAAAGTATTCATCAATATGGTATTGGCCTGCATCAGAGATACTCTCCCATCCTTATCGTATTTAACAAATATAAGATTTTCATAATCTATATCTTCTTTTATTTTGGACTTTATAGTGTCATTTATAGCCTTGGTAGTCACTGACTTTGCACTTATTTCTGCTATGGCCACTAAGGTAGGCTTAATATTTTTATCTATATAATTGTATAAGTAAACCAAGAGTAAAACTATAACTAGTATTATTATAATCCTTTTTTTCTTTCTCAATTTTAATAATACATCCTTCAATATTTCACCCCCATAATATATAAGTACTGTAGTATCTATATATTATTAATGGAAATGTGGAGATATTAACAATATTTTATTTTTATGGTATAATAAATAAGTTACAGCCTTTATTAATTAAGGAGGAGTTTTTATGGAAAATAATAAGGAAAATAAAAATAATAAAAATAATAAAAACAAGAAAAAATCTCCAGGGAAAATAATTTGGAAATCAATTAAGATATTATTAATTATATTGTTAGTTTTGGGAATCATAGGGGGCGGAGTCGTATTTGGTGTAGTCTTATCTATTATTAAAGATGCTCCAGAAATTGACCCTACTAGAATAAATGCTTCCCTTGATCTAACTTCTACAATTTATGATTCAGAGGGAAATCTCATTGAAAAAATTCAAGCTCCTGAGTTTAGAACAGTAGTAAAAATAAACGAAATGCCTAAACACCTAAGGGATGCTTTCATAGCCATAGAGGATGAACGATTTGAAACTCATTTTGGAGTTGACCCAAGAGGTATAATATCCTCTGCAATAGATAACATAAAGGCTGGAACTATAGTTAGGGGTGCAAGTACAATAACCCAACAATTGGCAAGAAATGTTTACCTTACTTTAGATCAAAAATGGGATAGAAAAATTAAAGAAGCCTATCTTGCATTACAGATGGAAAAAGCCTTAACTAAGGACCAAATCCTAGAGGCATACTTAAACAAAATCAATTTAGGTAGAGGGGCTTACGGAGTTCAAGAAGCTGCACAAACCTATTTTTCTAAGGATGTTGGAGAATTGACTATTGCAGAATCTGCACTACTTGCAGGTGTAGTAAAAAGTCCAACTAGGTATGCTCCTTTTAAAGCCATAAGGCTTGAAGACTTTGATAGTAATGTACATTATGAAGTTGGTAGACTAGATATACTGGGAGAAAAATATGTTGCAGTTTATAATGAAGAAGCTGTAAAAAGACAAAGAATAGTTCTTAATCAAATGCTGAAATTAGGTAAAATAACAGAGGCTGAATATGAAGAAGCATTAAACCAAGATATAAAAACTAGCCTAAAACCAGGCCAAAAGAAAATCGAAGGCATCTCTTCTTATTTCACAGATTATGTTAAAACTGAAGTAGTAGAGGCTCTAATGACTAGGCTAGGATATACAAAGGAAGAAGCACAAGACTTATTATTCTCCGGTGGACTTAAAATTTATTCAACTATGGATGTTGAACTTCAACAAGAATTAGAAAATATTTATAATAACTTCACTGAAGTCCTGGTAGGAGACCCAGAAAAGATAAAAGGTCCTATTTTAGTAGATTGGAGATTAAGTAAATCCCAAAATATCCTAGATGATAAAAATAATACTATATTCTATCTAAAAGAAAACCTGTTTAACGAAGACTTTGAGTTAATCTTAGAAAGTGGAACTTATGAATTTAGGGATGGAGACCTATATATTAAAAGTAATAAGCTAACTCCATATCCAAAACATATAGATATAGCTGATTATTATATTATCGATGAAAGAAAAAATCTTGTAACCTTTACTGTAGGTTCCATAATCTTACCTGAAGGTGATTATGAGATAACTGACCAGAAAGAGGTTAAAATCAGTTCTAGGTATTTAAGTAATAATAAAGACTTCTATAGGATAGATGAAAATGAAAACTTATTAATCAGCGATAAATACTTCTATAGGGACAGGGATGGTATAGTACAGCCTCAGTCTGCAACCGTTGTTTTAGATTATAAAACAGGTCATATTAAAGGCCTTATTGGTGGTAGGGAAATTGAAGGGGCTAGCATATTAAATAGGGCTACCGCTTCACAAAGACAGCCTGGTTCGGCCATTAAACCTATAGCTGCATACTTACCTGCCTTAGACAATGGCTATACTGCTGCAACACCTATAGATGACATACCTTTTTATGATGAACATGGCAACCTTTGGCCAAGAAACTGGTACAGAGAACGCTATAGGGGCATCCAAACCCTAAGGCGGTCAGTAGAACAGTCTGGAAATGTTAACTCTGTAAAGGTTGTTGATGCCATAGGAGTACAGACATCTTTCAAATACCTAGAAAAACTAGGCATTATTAATAGTACAGATCCTGAAAACGATAGTATAGTAACTGCAAAGGAGAATAGGGTATCCAATGATGAAAACTTGTCTTCAATGGGATTAGGCGGTATGACTAAAGGATTAACAC
Organism: Tissierellia bacterium; assembly: GCA_012728125.1. Taxonomy (GTDB): domain Bacteria; phylum Bacillota; class Clostridia; order Tissierellales; family Tissierellaceae; genus JAAYFT01. The sequence goes on from JAAYFT010000166.1 coordinate 8,429, forward strand.
CCCTTGAAATCACAGCAGCCTATGGAGCCATAGCCAATGGAGGCCTATATATTGAACCAATATCCTTCACAAGGGTTGAAGATAGCAATGGCAATGTATTAATTGAGAATATACCTAAAAAGACTACAGTTGTTTCTCCTCAAGTTGCCTATATTATGGCTGACATCCTAAGAACAACTGTAAGTAATGGTATTGCTGGTAGGGCAAAACTAAACGATATGGTAGTAGCAGGTAAGACTGGTACTACACAAAACCAAGCCGATATATGGTTCGTTGGATTTACACCATACTATGCAACTGGAGTATGGATAGGAAATGACTCTCCAAAAATTACCTTGACAAATAGTAGTGGTACTGCTGCACAGCTATGGCAACATATAATGACTAAGATCCACGAAGGTAAAGAAAGTATAAAAACCTTCGAAGAACCTGAGGGTATAGTAAAGGTAAATGTATGTACCCAGTCTGGTAAATTACCAACTGAACTATGTACCCTTGATCCTAGGGGAAGTATGGTAAGAAGTGAAATATTTGTAAAGGGTACAGAGCCAAAGGACTACTGCGATGTCCATGTAGAGCTAACTATAGATAAAACCAACGGTAAGATTGCAAATGAATTTTGCCCAGAGGATAATTTAGAAACTAAGGTATTTATCCAACGTCCTGTTCCTTATAATCCTGAGGAACACAACGGTATAGTGCCTGCTGATTATGAATTTAGCGCACCTACAGAAATATGCGATGAGCATGATGAAACAACAGTAATACCACCAGATGAAGAAGATGATTTGGATTGGTGGTTCCCATGGTTCCCTGGAAGCTGGGATGATGACAGTGACAATGAAAATAATAATATAGATAACGAAAGCAATAATGAAAACAATAATGGAAATGGAAACAATAATTCCAATGGCAGATTTGGTGATTAATAAGGAAACTTAGAAAAAGGTTCTGAGCTATTGATAGTTCAGAACCTTTTTTTATTCAACATACTTTTATCTAAATAAGCTTTTCAAAGGCTAATCTTTTGCTTTTATCATTTAAATAAATAATGCCACAGTATTTAAAACCATTTTTCTCAATAAGTCTTTGCATAGGCTTATTGTCTTCATGGGTATCTATCCTAATGCTGTGTATCTTTCTTGATAAACACATTTTTTCTATTTCTTTAATTATTTCTGATGCTAAACCTTGGCCTTTACTCTTGTTATCAATGGCTAGCCTATGAATAACTCCATAATCGAAGTTACTTATCCAGCTGCCTTCATAAATGGTATCATAGGTCTTTTCTCCATCAAAAGAAACTGCCACTGTACCAACAATTTCTCCTTCTTTTAATAGGACATATCCATAGCCCCTCTTAATATCCTCCCTAATTACTTCAGGATTTGGATAATTGTTCTGCCACTGGTCAATTCCTTTTTCCTTAAAATAAGCCTGTGCCTGTTTAATAATGTTCATTATCCTATTTATATCCCTTTCTTCAGCTTTTCTAAATTCCATCTTATCTCCTCTTTCGTTACTTTAGTTCAACTTATTTCTAAAATATTTATAAATATATTATCATGAAAACTATTATTATCAAATAGTACTTGTATAAATTTAAAAATATCGGAAATAAGCATAGATTATACTTATTATCCGATATTCATTTAGCTCTAATATGTTAACCTTAGTTTTTTGTTTTTGGTTTAAATACTAAAGACATTATATAGCCAAAGATTATTGCTGCAGCAATGCCTCCTGCTGTAGAGGTTATACCTCCAGCAAAGGCACCTATTACACCATTAGCCTTAGCACCTTCTATGGCACCTTGGGCCAGGGCATAGCCAAATCCTATTATTGGTACTGTGGCACCTGCCCCACCAAACCTTACTAAAGGTTCATACAGGCCAATACCTCCTAATACAACTCCTGCAGTGAGAAAGGATACTAAAATATGGGCTGGCGTTAGTTTTGTATGATCAAGGATTATTTGACCTACTACACAGATCAATCCACCTACTATAAAGGCTCTTACAAATTCCATCTAATCACTCCTAATCTTTATTGATGTCTATAGTAATAGCATGGGCAATGCCAGGTATAGACTCTCCTTGTTGATTTATTGTTGTGGAATGAAGTGCACCAGTTGCCATCAACAACACCCTCTTAAAATTCCCCTTCTTCATTTCCTTATATATATATCCGTTGAACACAACTGCTGCACAGGCACAACCTGAACCACCAGCGTGGGTATCCTGTTTTTCACTATCAAATATTTCTACACCACAGTCTGTAAAGAGGTTAGATAAATCATACCCCTCTTTTTTCATAAGGTCTAATACTATGGCCTTACCTACCCTGCCTAGGTCTCCAGAGATTATTAAATCGTAGTCATTTGGTGAAAAGCCTGTATCATTAAAATGGGTTATTAAGGTATCTATAGCTGCTGGAGCCATTGCAGCCCCCATATTGGTAGCATCCTTTATCCCCTTATCTACAATTTTTCCTGTTGTTGCATAGGTTATATATGGTCCATCACCAGTAGAAGATAATATGGTAGCTCCTGCTCCAGTTACAGTCCACTGGGCTGAAAAATTCCTCTGACTGCCGTATTCTAAAGGAAACCTAAACTGTCTCTCAGCAGAAGAAAAATGACTGGATGTTGCACATACTACCTTATCTGCAAAGCCTCCATCTATTAACATGGCTCCCAAAGACAAGCTTTCAGTCATTGTTGAACAAGCTCCATATAGGCCATAGTAAGGAATACTAAGCTGTCTAGCAGTATAAGTTGATGATATTATTTGGTTTAATAAATCCCCTGCCAATAGATAATCTATATCCTGATTAGTCAAATTCCCATTAGTTATGGCTGCTTTTATAGTTTCTTCTTGTATTTTGGCTTCTGCTTTTTCAAAGGATGCTTGACCCCATACATCATCTTCTAATATATAGTCGAAATAATCCTTTAAAGGACCTTCTCCCTCCTTAGGTCCAACTATGGTGTAGGTACTTATTATGGAAGGTGGATTTTGAAATTTTACTGTTTGTAAGCCAATTTTTTTGATTGCCATACCTATCTCCCCTTTGTTAGTAATAGATATAATATTCCTACAATTACTGAACTACTAACTCCATAGACCAATACTGGTCCTGCTATTATGAACATTTTAGAGGCTACTCCAAAGATTAAACCTTCAGTCCTATGTTCCATGGCAGGAGATACTATGGCATTTGAAAATCCTGTTATTGGTATTGCCGCTCCTGCACCACCTATTTTCCCGATTTTATCATAAACACCAAGACCAGTAAGTAATGCACCTATAAATACTAGTATTATGGATGTACCACCTGCAACAGCCTTTTCGTCTAATCCACTATTAAAAAGCCAATTTCTAATAAGTTGGCCAATGGTACATATAATCCCTCCTACTAAAAATGCCATAAGCATATTTTTAAAATAGGTAGGTTTGGGTATTTTCTTTTCAGCATATTGCTGATATTCCTTATTAGTCATATTTTCCATATGATCATCTCCTTAATATTAATAACCAATAGGTTAAAGCCCCTGCAACTTTTCCACCAGTTAGGGCCCATATAATATATTTTAGACTATCTTTTATTTTTAATTTCTTTGATAAAATTGGTATCACATTTAGGACTTCTGCCAAGGCAGAAGAAAGTAGGCCTATGAATATACCAAAGATAAACCCTATAGGTACTGTAATAAACTTAGGTAGGTTTAAAGGAAAATCTCCAAAGTAAACTACTATTGCTAAGATAAAAGAAACTATTATTGTTACCTGATAGAGAATTATTTTATTTCTTGTATTTGTAATTTGAGTTAATCTTGGTACAATTTGAAGTATGGTAATAAAGGCAGCTGTAGCAGTACCTACAGTAACACCTCCACCGAAAGCTATGAGGATTAAAAGTAAATATTTTATAATCATAGACAGTTAAGACCCCTTATTATTTTTTGTATCATTTAAAATCCTTTCCTCCATATCCTGATCATAGAGATATAGTTCTATTTCCATAGGGCCAGGCTCTTTCCTTCTTCGTTGGCTAGGACTTATGATTCTAGTGAAGAAAGTGATTACACCTACACCTATGCCTAAGGAATAAGGAATTACTAAAAGCAGTGGGTTTTCTTTCTTCTCTCCTGTAAAGGTATAGTATAACAGTTCCATGGTTTTACTAGTATTTACGTCTTCATGGAAATTAATAATGGCCAAGCCTGCTCCGAAAAACAATACTAAACAGACAAAGGCCACTTTTATGAATTCCCAAAGAGGTTTTTTATCTTCCTTGGACTTAAATTCTATTAAAACCTCAGTTTCTCCCATTAGCTCCAGGTCTATATTTGGATATTTACTTATAAGCTTCTGTGCTATTTCTACAACATTTATATAGCCCCAATCTTCCCTATTATTCTTTTCTCTAATCCTAGTATTTTCAATTTCTTTCTTTAAATTTCCATTCATACTATAAATTGTGCCAATATCTTTTGTATATACTGGCTTTTCAGGTTCTACAGTGGCCTTTTTATTTATCAGTAGATATACCTTGTCTTTAGCCATTTTTACTACACCATTTTCCATCTATCATTACAAATTTTGCCCTAATTGGGGCTTCTTTATTTATGCTTTGAACCTTATACCATAAAAATCCAGTTAATAGCATTAGTATAACTGTCAAGAAAAGTATTACCTTTTTATAGTTAAATTTCATATAATCACCTCATAAAAATATTATCTACAATTTATTTCAATTCATACAAAAAAAGGCATGTATTATGCCTTTGTCAGATTTTTCCTCATTTCTTCAATTATTTTCTTTTCTATTCTAGATACCTGGACTTGTGAAATGCCCAGTTGTTTTGCTACTTCTGTTTGGGTCTTGTCTTTAAAGTACCTTAATATAATAACTTGTCTATCCCTTGGTTTTAACTTAGTCAGCATTTCCTTTAAAACTAAACTATCTATAAGTTCTCCTTCATCATCAGCTGTATTGCTGATCTTATCTATCAAGTATAATGGAGAACTATCACTTTGATGTACTATGTCATATAAGTATTCAGGGTGATAAGAGGCTTCTAAGGCCATTACTACTTCTTCCTTATCTACACCAATATCAGCTGCTATTTCTTGAATTGTAGGTTCTCTGCCAAGCTCATGAAGCAACCTTTCTTCTGCTCCCTTGGCCTTTGCAGCTGTATGTTTTAAAGATCTACTTACCTTGACTAAGCCATCATCTCTTAAGAACCTTTTTATCTCTCCCACTATCATTGGTACTGCATAGGTGGAAAATTTCACATCGTAGGATAAGTCAAATTTATCAATAGCTTTTAGTAGTCCTATACTTCCTATTTGAAATAAGTCCTCAATTTCATACCCCCTGTTAACAAAACCTCTGAGTACAGACCTGATTAATCCCAGGTTGTATGTAACTAGTATATCCTTAGCCTCCATATCTCCATTTTGGGCTCTTTGAATAAATTCAATAGTCTCTTCATGGGATAATAAAGTCTTTTTCTCTGCACTGGAACCCATATTATCTACTCCTTTGATGTAAGGCTATTGAATTTTTTCCTCATCCTAACCTTAGTACCTTCACCTTTTTTGCTTTCTATTTCAAGGCTATCCATAAAGGTCTCCATAACAGTAAATCCCATACCAGATCTTTCTAAGTTTGGTTTAGATGTATAGAAGGGCTCCATTGCTTGTTTTATGTCTGCTATACCCATCCCCTTGTCTTCTACTAATATTTCTATTTCATTATCTATTATTTTGGCTTCTAAGGTTATAATCCCTTCACCATACTCGTATCCATGTATAATGGCATTTGTTACAGCTTCTGAAACTGCTGTTTTTATATCAGATAGCTCTTCCAACGTTGGGTCTAGTTGAGATGCAAAAGCTGCAACAACAACTCTTGCAAAGGATTCATTACTAGATTTGCTCAAGAATTCTAATTTCATATAATTTTTTTCCATGGCCTTCATCTCCTTTAAATATTTTCAATTGCTGATTCAATAGTTGGATAAACATTTATGATCTTGAGTAATCCAGACATCTTAAGTATCTTGTCCACATGGGGATTGTCGTTTACTATGGACATCTTCCCCTTTTTTTCTAAACAGTTTTTATATCTACCCATAATAAGTCCAATTCCTGAACTATCCATAAAGGTTAAACCTCTCAAATCTAATATAATATTTTTTAATCCATGATCAAGATATTGTTGATCTATTTTTTGTCTTACAATTTCACTACTGTGGTGGTCTAGTTCACCCTTAAATTGGATCAATAGGTTGTCCTTATGTTTTTCTACTGAAATATACAAAATATCCCCTCCCCTGTTATTTCCCATAACTATATATTCTAGAAATTTACAAAAACTCCTTCAAAGAATATTGACTAGTTTTGTAGTTAAATGAAAAAAAGAGTCTTAAAAAAGACTCTTTACATTCTCTTACATGCTTCAACTACATGGGATAGTAGGATTGATGTAGTTACTGATCCAACGCCGCCTGGTACTGGAGTAATCTTAGATACTAGTTCGGAAACTACTGGATAGTCGATATCACCACTTAAGTTTCCTTCCTCGTCTAAACTAATCCCAACATCTATACAAATGGAGTTTTCACTAAAGTATTTTTCATCAAAGAATTTAGCTTTACCTAAGGCTGTTACAACTACATCTGCTTTCTTTGTTATTTCTGGTAAATTCTTTGTTCTAGAGTGACAAATGGTAACAGTTGCATTGTGGTTAAGCATCATCATAGCTAGAGGCTTACCTAAGACCATGGATCTATTTACAATAACGACATTTTTTCCTTCTAATTCTACATCATAGTCTAGCAATATTTCCATAGCTGCCTTTGGGGTACATGGTGCAAAGCCTGACATGTCACCTTCAAATATTCTAGCTAAGTTCATTGGATGCATACAATCTACGTCTTTACTTGGGGAAAGGGCTTCTCTTACCTTAGCTTCATCAATATGTTTTGGCAATGGTCTAAACATTAATACTCCTGAGATGGTGTTGTCATTATTTAACTCTTCCATTAAAGCAATTAGTTCTTCAGTAGTCATATTTATATCTCTTTCAAAAACCTTTGCTTCGATACCGATCTTCTCACAATTTTTAATTATACTTCTTTCATAGGAAATGTCATCTGGATTATCTCCAAGTCTAACTATTCCTAGAGTAGGGATCTTGCCATTTTTCTTTAATTCTTCGATGTCATTTTTCATCTTTTCCTTTATTTTGTCAGCTACAACTTTACCCTTTAAAATCTCTGCCATTAATAACACCTCTTTTCATATTATATCAACATTAATATTTGTATTGACTAATCAAATTATAACATATTTTTGTTATTATTCAAGAAAACCATGGTAAAAGTGGAAAATATGCACAAAAAAACCACTGATATTAATCAGTGGCTAGTTATTTATTATCCTTCTTGCAGTCACATATCTAGTTTTATAATAGCTTTCATCTAAAGGTGAAATAATTACCTTTTTTCTACCTGAGGAAGCATGAATCATCTTGCCATCCCCAATATATATACCTACATGGCCTATGTTTTTGCCGCTAGTTCTGAAGAAAACCAAATCTCCTGGTATAAGGTCTTGTTTTTTAACTTCTACTCCATTTGATGCCTGGGCCCTAGAAGACCTATTTAATTTGATATTCAAGGTATTTAGATATATGGAATAGGTAAGACCAGAACAGTCAAATCCCTTTGCTCCAGTTCCACCATAAACATATGGCTTGCCTAGGGCATTGTAGGCAGCTTCTATTACCTTATTGATTTGAGAAGCTCTCCTGGATACATTGCTCCTACTGACTGTTTCCCTATTCCTTCTCAACTCTATAAAATCCTTATTTACTCTATACTCCTTGCCATTGTCATCTACTATAATAAATGTATCATCTTTAAAGTCCTTAATGGCAACAACTTCACCTTTAATCAAGGTGTAATATGTATTATCTTCTACTAATACCTTGTCAACTTTTGAAATTCCATAAGTAATATTATCCTCTACTATTGCCTCCAGATGGGATAGTAGTACGTAACCCTTTGTATCGTCTTCAGTTGTAAAATATCCATAATCTCCGCTAAATTCTAGAGCTTGTACAACCTCATCTTTGTTTAAAAATCTTATGGGGTTTCCCAAGGGTTTGTCTAGTAATGATGTACCATCTATTACCTTATATTTCTGTGTGGTCCTATCTTTCCTGATCATAACATCCATAGGGATTTCATATTTGCTGCCTTCTTTTTCTATAATAAAACTACTGTCAGTCTCTCTAATTAAGTTTACATGTTCTTCCTTGTTGAATACAATTTCAGTTTCATCATCTCTTATGCCAACATAGTCTTTTACAAAAATTCCCGTATCTTTAAAACCGATTAATCCAATAATACAAATACCTAATATGGCCATAGGTATCTGGTGTTTTTTAGTTTGCAATTTAAACACTCCCTTGAGTTTATTAAATACTTATTTTATATTCTATTACAATTTACTAAATTTTGCAATAAATATTACAAAAAGGTTACAATCTATAGCTAGGATTTATTGTTCTGTAAATTATGTCCATCTCTTCCCTAGTCAAATCCAGATACCCGTACAGGATTTCATCTATATCTTTTTTTAAGACCATAATTCTTTCATCTATTTGGTCTTGGTTTTTTTCTTTTTTTAATTCTAAAATCTTTTCCACCTTATGGGTTACCTCTTCCATAATCCCGCCTGTTATTATCTTTAAATTTAAAATTGAATTTGGATAATAATCATACATGCCCTTGCCCATTTTCTTGCCAAATAGTTTGAAATAGAATTCATACAGGCTTGAGTTTAACAAGCCTAATAAGTATTCCAAGGAAATCCTATCCTGAAACTCATCCTTTATAATAAGGGCATAGACATCTGCGCTGAAATAACTATGATCTAAGTCTAGGGCAAACCTGTTTTCACTGGACTTAAAGGGAAAAATTATCTTAGCTTGTTGAAAAAGACTACTCTTTCTCCCCCATTGAAGTTGATACCATTTTCTAATGCCTTTTTTGCATTCCCTTCTGTTTTCTAACCTATTTCTATATCTTTCAATGTAGCTTATGCTATTGGCATAATCCTCTTCATCCTCTATGGAATCAGCATATATCAAATAAAGACTAGAATCGTTAAGAGTATACTTTCCTATATCGCTATTTTTAATCCATTTTTTAATTAGATCCCATTCTATATTATATTCAGCTATATCCTCTTTTGTTAATACAAATGCCTTATCGCAGCCAGTAATTACCCCTTGGAAGCTTATAGCTATATCCCTTAGCCTATATTCTGCCTTTCCTTCGATTTTATTATAGATATTCTGCTTTTCTTTAGATACTAATATCCATCTTTCTAGGTCTAAGTCCTTTTGTTTTATAGTAAATTCTTCAAATAGATTTGTTTTTACTAGGTCTTCCAAATTATCTGAATCAGAAAACTTGTAATTATCATCTATTAGCTTATTTACTCTTATTTCATTTTCCCCTAACTTTTCCTTGCTAAAGATATATATGGCTGTTGCAACTCCAACTGCTTTAAATATTTCTGCCCCATAAAAATCTACTATCTCAAGAATATTGGCCTTGTCAGTAAGGTATTGTCTTAGCTGGATACCTGTAGGACTTTCCATAAAGTACCTAGATGTAATTATGCCAGCTACACCCTTTGGACTCAATATTTCTAATATCCTTTTGAAAAAGCAGTAGGATATATCTGACTTATCTTTAAATACATCCTCATATTCCTCTAACAGCCACTTTTTATAAGCCATGTCCAATTGTTTATGACCTATATAGGGTGGATTGCCTACTACTATATCGAATTTATTGGACCAAAACTCTCTTAATTTCTCTTCATCTTCCCCACTGACCAATCTATTCTCCCACCTAACTAGACTATCACAATTTATTATATTTAAATCATCTATGTAATCTGTTTCACACTTTGATAATAACATAGCCTTAGTTATTTCCACTGCTAGCCTATCCTTATCAGCCCCATAGATACAGTTTTTCAATATATGGTAATGGATATTATCCTCTATCCAATAGTCTTTGCCTAGGACTTCTTTCCTTTCCCCATCTTTCTCTAATATGTAGACAGTATTTCCATATGTAGATTTGAGTACATCTATACTATCTAAAAACTTTTCCCTTAAAAGATCATAGGCTGCTAGCAAAAAATAACCTACTCCGCAAGAAATATCTATTATTTTGATAAAAGGCTTATCTACTATATCAATATTGCCTAGGGTTCTTTTTATAATGTACTTTACGATATAATCTGGTGTATAATACTGGCCTAATGCCTTACGGACTTCCTTGTCTAAGCTAGCTTCATATATTTTTCCTATATTAAAATCCATCTTGTACACCTCATAATTAATTTACAGGTTCTATAATAAATGTTGGGGTGGAAAATAATTTACCCTAACATTTATTTTTTCTAAAAATAAAATGCACTCGTGAAATAAACCTGCTAAAATGTTAATTGGTTAAAAAAACATACAAAGGATGTTTATTCACAAGTGCAATCTAATTTTATCACACAATTATTAAATTTAAAAGGGGTTAAAGTAACTAAAATATCGCATGAGGATTCTTTCGTTAAAATCTACATTACAACTGATCCAAAAGAGCATA
>JAAYFT010000167.1 GCA_012728125.1 Tissierellia bacterium
ATATCTTTCAATTGTGTCTGGTATTAGGCTAGCCGTTTGTTCAGTTATAAAGATGATCCCATATTTATTTCTAGCTAGAGTATCAACAACCCTTCTAGCTTCGTCTTTTTCAACAACTGGGAAAACATCTACCCCCAAAGCTTTGAAGCCAAGGATAGAATCCTTATCTCCTACTACAGCAACTTTATACATATAGATCACGCAACCTTTCTCTAATATCCTCTGGAGAAAGCTTGTTAACTTTTGAAACCATAATAATTCTAAGTATTTTAACTTCTGTTTCCTTGGCTATAATATATGAAAATATGGGTTCAGGTCCAAAGTTAACATACTTAGACGGTTTATTTAACTCCATTAGATAATCATCCATTAGCCTTTCAAACTCTGACAAACGACCAACATTTTGATAGATTTCTAATCCTTTTTTCACTTCAGGACTAATATCGTAACTTCTATATTTACTAATAATAACTTCTATGGGTTCATTTAAGGATAAAACCAATTCATCTATGCCAATATTTCCATTAGGAAGTAAGACTTCCTCTAAGAATTTCATATCTTTTTTCTGTTTCTTCACCCTTATTAGGGTCCTAATATTTGTGAAATCGATTGAATCCTTAACATATTTAATGAATAATGGTATGTCTGTTTCCTTCGCTAGTTCGTATAAGTGGTTGAAATAATATCTATCAAATAGGATATCGATTCTTTGAGGATCTTTATTTTCATTATAATCCCTTTCAACTTCCTCCAAGGCTTCTCTAATTCTTGGCTCCAAATATTTTAGGTTGCCAGTTAGATAATCTGTTTTTAGCCTTTGGAAGTCCGTAGTACTTATTGGCACATACATGTCACTTAAGTCAGTTCCTAGGACTTTCTCCTTAAACATTACCTTTAGATTGTGGTAATCATATTTTAGTACCAATAAATCTACTACAACTTTATCCTTAGACATTTCATACATTAATTCGTAGACTCTCTTTAATTCAGAAGAAAGTATGTTTTCATAATCTTCTACCCTAGTTACACCTCTCATTACATTGGCATACTCGGTTTCTCCTAGGATTTTAAATACTTCCTCCATATCTTTGGCATCTACCATTCTTTCAATAACCGCCCTTGAAAGGAGTCTAGTTTCAAGGACTCTAGTTCTAGTTACAGCTTGGATATAATCCATCCTGTCCATGAAATCACTCCTATTCCTTAAAGAGCTCTTGGGCTAATTCTGTTACCATTTCGTCCCTGTAATGTTCCACCAAAGAATCAAAGGTATAGTTTAAAATTATCCCTTTGTCCTTAATTAGGAAACCTGACTCTACAGTTTCATCCTCTGAAACCTTAAGAGCTATGCCAAGTTTTTTTACTGTATCTTTCATATTTTCTGGAACGACTAAAACTTCTTCACCAGTTAATTGGAGTCCTTTTAGTACGTTCTTTAAGAAAGATACATACTTGTCTTCTTCTAAGGCTCTTAACCTTTCCTTAGCTAGGTTAAATACCCTTTCCATTATTTGCTGCTTAGCTAGTAGCTTTTCATTTCTTACCTTTAATTCAGCACCAGAAATGATTCTTTCCTTAGCTAAATCAGCTTCCCTCTTAGCTCTTTCTAATAGTCTTCTTTTATTTTCATTGGCCTCTTTTTCCTTTGAGGCAATTATTTCATCCTTAGCCTTATTGGCCTCTTCCATAATTAGATTAGCTTTTTCTTTAGCTTCATCAATTATCCTTTGTACTAGATTCTCTAAGTTTGACATCTCTTCACATCCTTAGCTAAATTAAAAACTAACTGCATTTACAAGTATTAGTGAAACAACGAATGCTAATAACGCATAAGTCTCAACCATTACGGAGTAGATAATACCTTTAGTTGAGTGTTCTTCATTCTTAGCAAGTATTGATATACCTGCTGCAGCAGTCTTACCTTGTGCTATAGCTGATAACCAACCTACTATACCTATTGGTGTACAAGCAAATAGTAAGTACAAGCCATTGGCTACACTCATGTTAACATCAAGTTTTCCTAATACCATTAGGGCAATAACGAATCCATAAAGTCCTTGAGTACCAGGTAATAGTTGAAGTACTAAAGATCTACCGAATTTTTCTGGTTCTTCAATTATTAGACCTGATGCTGCTTCCCCTACTGTACCTACACCTATAGCAGAACCTATACCTGATAACATAGCTACTGCAATACCTAGTGCTGCAAATACTACTCCACCATTGTTAACTAATAAATCAGCAAATGCCATTTTTTATTACCTCCTAAACTATTTTATATTAATATATTTTGTTTTGCTTCTAAAAAGATTAAATGCTTTTCCGCCACCTTCATAGAATTTACCAAAGAACTCTACATAGGTAAGCCTTATAGTATGAACATAAGCACCTAATAAGCTTAAGAATATGTTAAATAGCTGGCCTACAACGAAGACAACAATTCCACCTAGTATGCCTACGGGTCCCTTACCAGCCAACATGCCAACTATCATGTTGATAGAGGCTGCAATAAATCCGCCAGATAGTCCTAGGGCCATAAGTCTTGAATAGGATACGAAGTCCCCTACATAGCCTGAAATTCCATATAATTCATAAAGTCCAGCTACTAGCTTTCCAGGTGTACTCTTTACGCTTCTACCGCTAGTTAATACGATTCCCGCCATCCCTGCTATCATAACCCATTTAGCTATTTGTCCAATAACTGGTGCCAATGGGACTACAAAGGATACTAGGAATACTATACCACCTGAAAGTGCCATATACCAGAATCCTACATCAAAAAAGGCATCTAGGTACTGGCCATCCCTAACCTTCATATAAACTTGAATTCCAAGGGCGAAGAATAGGTGTATTATACCAAATGCTATGGATATTATAAGCAGTTCTTGATATTGGGTTGCAGGATCCATAATTCCTGGAATCGGAATCGCTCCGCCTAGGCATGAGCCAAAGAATAAACCCCAAGCTATGGTTGAATAGCTTAAGTAGTGGAAAAATCTTAAAAACTTTTCTTGACTGTCAGATAAATTGGCAACTTTAAGAGCAATTGTAGTTGCTATTAACATTATTATTCCGTATCCTGCATCAGCAACCATCATACCGAAAAAGGCTAAATAAAATGGTGCTAAATATGGAGTTGGGTCTACTTCATTATATTTAGGCAGTGCATACATGCTTGTTAGTGACTCAAAGGCTTCTACAAATTTTGAGTTCTTTAATAGTATTGGTACGTTTGGATCATCCTTATCTG
>JAAYFT010000024.1 GCA_012728125.1 Tissierellia bacterium
ATATGACTACTCTATAAAGAGGTTAGAAAACTGCAGATATGGAGAAGAGAAAACCTCTTGTAAAAAATGTAAGACCCATTGTTATATTCCCGATAAGAGGGAAAAGATTAGAGAGGTAATGAGATTTTCAGGTCCTAGGATCATGCTCTACAGGCCACATCAATATATTCGGTATATATTAAACTCAAATGGATCTAAGGCTAAAAGTACAAGATAATTCCTAGTACATATCCAATAACAACAGCAACACTTGAAACCCTTCCTTTGTGAAGGGTTTTTCCTTTTGGAATTAAATCATCACATACTATATAAAGCATTATGCCGCCAGCCAAGGCTAAACAGAAGGAGATTACAGTATTAGAAATAGTACCTAAATAAGCTCCTATATAGGCACCAAGGCCAGTTGGTGCTCCTGCTATTATACTGAATACCATGATTTTCCAAGGGTTTACCCTATTCATACTAAAGGGTAAAGCCATGGATATGCCTTCTGGTATATTGTGTAGAAGCATGGCTAAGGTTAGCACAAGGCCAAAATCCGTTACTCCTACTAGGGTTGAGCCTAGGGCCAAGCCTTCTGGGAAATTGTGTAGGGCGATGCTTAGAGCTAGGAGTAAACCTGACCTCAAACTGATAAGATAAGTCAATTTATCTAATAGGCTTTCTAAGGCTACTATAATGGCAATACCTAGGATTACGCCCATTAAGACTATGTAGATTCCACCTAAATAGAAGGCCTCAGGAAACAAGTGGAAACTTACTATAAACATCATAAAACCACCTGTTAATCCCAACAAAAAACCCAATATTTTATCAGTTTTCTTGATGAAAATCCCCACCAGACTACCTAAACCTGTACCAACTACACCTACTAAAAAACCGATTATACTTACTAACCATATATTCATTTTCATCCCTCCACTAATAGATATGAAGGGAAAAAGGTGATTATTAGTAAAATAAAAATTGGAACAAATAATTAGTATTGTGAATTGTGGATTTATCAATAATAATATATAATAAACAAGAACAATAAATAGTGAATAGTGAAGAGTGAATAGTGAAAAGTTGATTTCATTATACTTTACACTGTAAATTGAAAAAAGGTGGTTTTATGGAAACAAGGATAATTAAAATAGATGAAAACAATATAGATAAAAGCTTAATAGAAGAAGCTGCTAAGATAATAAGAGAAGGTGGCTTAGTTGCCTTTCCTACTGAAACGGTCTATGGACTTGGAGCCAATGGCCTTTATGAAAAAGCAGTAAAGAAAATATTTTTGGCAAAGGGAAGGCCACAGGACAATCCCTTAATCCTACATGTTCATTCAGTTGAACAAGTTAAAGACTTGGTAGAGGAGATTCCACCTGTGGCAAAACTTTGTATGGATAAATTTTGGCCTGGACCTCTTACCATTATTTTTAAGAAATCACCTAAGGTACCAGAGATGATTTCAGCAGGCTTAGATACAGTAGCCATTAGGATGCCTGAAAATAAAATTGCCTTGGAGCTAATTAAAGAAGCTAATACACCTATAGCTGCTCCTTCTGCAAATATATCTGGTAAACCTAGCCCCACATCTGCAGACCATGTTATAGAAGACATGATGGGCAAGGTAGATATGATATTAGATGGTGGAGATACAGGTATTGGATTGGAGTCGACAGTTTTAGACTTATCTACAGATATACCAATGATACTTCGACCTGGTGGAGTAACTAAAGAAGATTTGTCAAAATTTATCCCCAATATAACTATAGATTCTAGTATAATAAAGGAAGATGAAAAAATAGTGCCAAAATCACCAGGCCAAAAATATAGGCATTATGCACCAAAGGCAGAAATGCTTTTATTTAGTGGCCAAGTAGATAGTATTGTAGATGCAATTATTGTTAATACTGAAAAGTATACAAAGGAAGGCAAAAGAGTTGGAATAATATGTACCGATGAAACCAAGAATTTTTATAAAGAAGGGTTAATTATATCCATGGGCAGCAGGAAAAACAAGGAGACCATTGCTAGGAACCTATTTAATATATTGAGAACCTTTGACCATTTAGAAGTAGATATAATCTTAGCTGAAGGCGTAGATCTATCCAATTTAGGCATAGCTATAATGAACAGGATGATGAAGGCAGCCTCTGGAAAAATCATTAAGGTATAAAGGAGAGATTGTCCCATGAATGTTTTATTTGTTTGTACTGGTAATACATGTAGAAGCCCAATGGCAGAAGGAATATTAAGGGATTTAGCAGAAAAAAACAAGCTAGATATTAATGTGAAATCTGCAGGTATCAGTGCATTTTCTGGTGATATGGCATCATGGAATTCTGTTGAAGCTATGAAGGAAATTGGCATAGATATATTGAAACATAAGACTACTCAAATTAATGAAGACTTGCTAAAGGAAGCAGACCTAATTTTGACTATGTCAAAGTCCCACAAGGATTTTCTGACATATAATTTTCCATGGGCTAAGGAGAAGGTGTTTACTTTAATGGAATATGCCTATGGAAGGGAAAAAGATATAATGGACCCCTTTGGACAAAGCCTTGCCGTTTATAAAAAAACAAGAGATGAAATTTATGAGGCGATACAAAAGTTAATAGTTAAAAGTGAAGAGTTAGATTAGTGAAGAGTGAAGAGTGTGTTTTGAATTGTGAATTGAAAAAACGGAGGTAGATTTTAATGAAAATCGGTATAGGAAGTGACCATGGTGGTTATGAATTAAAAGAGTATATTAAGGAATACTTGGATAAGGAGAATATTGAATATATCGATTATGGAACTTATTCAATGGAATCAGTAGATTATCCAGATTATGGAAAAAAGGTATCGGAAGCAGTTGTATCTAAGGAAGTTGATAGGGGAATAGTAATATGTGGTACTGGAATCGGTATTTCCATTGCTTGTAACAAGGTAAAGGGCATTAGGTGTGCCTTATGCAGCGATACCTATTCTGCCAGAATGAGTAGGGAACACAATAATGCCAATATGTTAGCCCTTGGTGGTAGGGTTATTGGAAAAGATTTAGCCCTTGAAATCGTATCTATTTGGCTAAAGACTGAGTTTACTGGTGGAAGACATGCCAGAAGAATAGAAAAAATCTGCGAAATAGAAGGTTAAAATTTGTTATAAAATCTGTGAAATTGTATAAAAATCAGTGAAATAAAAAGACAATATATGATATAATTTTTAGGAATATTAATTCATATATGAAAGGAGCTTTTTTCTATGGCAAAATTGGTAGTATTTGATCATCCACTAATTAAACACAAACTAACCTTTATTAGAGATAAAAATACTGGTTCCAAGGAGTTTAGAGAGTTAGTTACTGAAGTTTCATTGCTTATGGGATATGAGGTAACGAGGGACTTTCCATTAGAAGAAATTGAAATAGAAACACCTTTAACAAAAATGAAATCACAGGTTATATCAGGCAAGAAAGTAGGTATCATACCTATACTTAGGGCTGGATTGGGTATGGTAGACGGCATGCTTCAGCTTATACCTACTGCTAAGGTAGGACATGTTGGAGTCTATAGGGATCCTGAAACCCTAAAGCCAGTAGAATATTATTGTAAATTGCCTCAAGATATTGAGGAAAGGGATTTAATAGTTTTAGACCCAATGCTTGCAACAGGTGGTTCTGCTGTAGCAGCTATAAATTTCTTAAAGGAGAGAGGAGCCCAATCTATTAGGTTGGTAAACTTAATAGCTGCCCCAGAAGGAATTAAGGCTGTACAAGAAGCCCATCCTGATGTAGATATTTATGTAGCTAGTGTAGACGAAAGATTAAACGAACATGCCTATATTGTACCAGGCCTAGGAGATGCTGGTGATAGACTGTTCGGAACTAAATAATAGAGAGGGTTTGATATGTTAAAATATATTCTGCCTTTTTTAACATCTATGGCTATTTCGTTAATATTGACTCCACTTGTAAGGAAATTGGCCATCAAAATAGGGGCGGTTGATATCCCAAAGGATAATAGGAGGGTTCATAAGGAACCTATGCCCCTTATTGGCGGATTGGCCATATTTTTTGCTGTGATTATAGCTACTTTGACTTTTCTTCCATTAACAAATGAAATTATATCTATAATATTAGGTGGAACAATTATTGTAATGGGAGGAATTATTGACGACCTTAGAGAACTTAATCCAAAAGCAAAGTTTTTATTTCAGATAGTAGCAGGCTTAATTCTCATAATTGGTGGCGTAAAGATTGAATTCGTCACTAATCCCTTCTCAAGGGATATTACCTTATTGGATTTAAGATGGCTATCAATTCCTATTACTTTATTTTGGGTAGTAGGTATTACAAATACAGTGAATTTTATAGATGGTTTAGATGGCCTATCTTCAGGGGTTGCCATGATATCTAGCCTAACTCTGATGATAGTGGCAGGAAGATTTGGATATTCAAACATCATAGTTTTGTCAGCAGCAATGGCAGGAGCCTGTTTAGGATTTTTACCCTATAACTTTAATCCGGCTAAGATCTTTATGGGAGATACTGGAGCCTTGTTTTTAGGTTTTATGTTGGCTGCCATAACCATAGAAGGAGTTATGAAATCTGTAGCCACCATTGCCATAGTAGCTCCAATACTTATATTGTCTGTGCCAATATTTGATACAACCTTTGCCATATTTAGAAGGTTGTTAAATGGTCAGTCTATAGTTGCAGCAGATAAGGGACATTTACATCATAGATTGTTAAATAGAGGATTTTCTCAAAGAAAATCAGTACTTATACTTTACAGCATATCAGCAGCTTTTGGTTTAATCGCCATACTTGTATCCCAAGCTAATAGTAAACAAGCTGTCTATCTATCTGTAGCTTTACTTGTGTTATCCGTAATAGTGGCAGCTAAGCTGGGAATATTTGAAAGAAGAAGTTAACCAATGGACAATTGACAATGGAAAATGCACAATTGACAATTTTGAAGCTCTGGAACTAGAGATTATTGTGACCCAAAAGCCTTACAATAACATTGTCAATTGTCAACTGTCAATTGTCCACTGAAGGTAATTGTGAACTGTGAACTGTGAATTGTCAATTGAAAAAAGAGGGAGGGGTAGTAATGAAAATAATGACTGTCTTTGGCACTAGGCCTGAAGGGATTAAGATGGCCCCAGTTGTAAAGGAACTGGAAAAAAGACAAGGCGTAGAAAGTATAGTATGTATTACAGCTCAACATAGGGAAATGCTAGATCAAGTGTTAAAAGTATTTCATATAGAACCGGACTATGATCTAAACATTTTCAAACCAGGACAAACCTTATCGGAGATAACAACTAGAGCCTTAATGGGACTAGAAGAAGTAATAGTAAAGGAAAAGCCTGATGTTCTATTGGTTCAAGGAGATACTACAACAGTATTTGCCGGAGCCTTAGCGGCCTTCTATCAAAGAGTAAAAATTGGACACGTAGAAGCAGGACTTCGAAGTGGAAACCTTTACTCACCCTATCCCGAAGAAGCCAATAGAAAATTAGCAGGAGTACTAACAAACTACCACTTTGCTCCTACTATTAGAAATAAGGAAAACTTATTGAAGGAAGGTTATCTAGAAGAGAATATATATATTACTGGCAACACCGTAATAGATGCCTTGAAATATGTGGTTAAGGATGATTACATATTTAATGTAGATTTATTAAACCAGTTGGATTATGAAAACAAAAGAGTAATTTTACTTACTTCCCATAGGCGGGAGAATATTGGAAAGCCTATGGAAAATATATTTAGTGCCATAAAAGATATAATATTAAAATACGAAGATGTAGAATTAGTATTTCCAATGCATTTAAATCCAAAGGTAAGGGAAATTGCCTATGGAATATTATCGAATCATGATAGAATCCATCTAATAGAGCCCTTAGATTATGAGCCTATGGCAAACCTTATGTCAAAGGTACATTTAATAGTTACAGATTCAGGAGGACTTCAAGAAGAAGGGCCTACCTTTGGAGTACCAGTCCTCGTGGTTCGTGAAGAAACAGAAAGACCAGAAGGTATAGAGGCAGGCACTGCCAAATTATTAGGTACCAGTTATGAAAGAGTATTTGAAGGCATAGACTTACTACTATCAAATGAAGAAGAGTATAAAAACATGGCCAATGCAGTAAACCCATATGGAGATGGGAAGGCTGCTGAAAGAATAGTAGATATATTACTTGATGAAAATAAATAAGAATGATCCTATAGTTTTAAGAGCAACACTCTGGATTTAAGGAGTGTTGCTTTTATATATAGTTTAACCTGATAATATGTTATAATATATTAAACAGTGAATAGCTAATAGTTAATAGTGAAAAGTGAATAGTTTACTTCGAATTGTAAATTGCCATGGAAAGTCACCCTAAGGGAAGGGGCTCTAGACCAAAAATCTAGCCCCAGACAACTATTCACTATTAGTTATTAACTATTCACTAAAAAAAAGGGTGTGGTTTTCATGGAAGATAAATTAGCTGAACTCAAAGAAAGTATAGAGATGCTTGAAGATATTTTAAACTATGCCTATGAAGGCTATGTTCTAGTAGACCCTGAAGGCAAAATAGTAAAGATGAACTACGAAAAGCTCCTGGGCATTAAAGAGGAAGATGCCATTGGCAGGCCAGTTGAGGAAGTAATAGAGAATACTCGTATGCATATTGTGGTCAAAACAGGCATAAAAGAAATTAGGGACGTTCAAAGGATCCAAGGCTATGATATGATAACAAACCGTATCCCCATCATTAAAGAAAACAAGGTAATAGGCGCTGTGGGAACAGTTTTATTTAAGGATATTAGTGAAGTGAAAGAGCTTGCCCACCAGCTTTTAGATTTACAATCGAAAATAAACAAATATAAGGGGGAAATCGAAAGGATACAGGGTACAAAATACTCCTTTGACAGCATCATTACAAGAAATCCAAAGATGGAGTACTTAAAAAAAGTAGGCAGGAGGGCAGCGGAGACCAATTCAACTGTCCTAATAACGGGTGAATCTGGTACAGGCAAGGAGCTCTTTGCCCATGCAATCCATAGGGCAAGTTATAGAAGGGATGAGGCCTTTATAGCCATTAACTGTGCTGCCATACCTAGGGACTTGTTGGAGTCTGAACTCTTTGGATACGACAGGGGAGCCTTTACAGGAGCAAGGAGGGAAGGCAAGCCAGGTAAATTTGAGCAAGCCCTTGGAGGTACCATATTTTTAGACGAAATTGGAGACATGCCCTTGGAGATGCAGGCCAAAATCCTTAGGGTATTGGAATCCAAGGAGTTTGAGAGAATAGGCAGCAACAAAAAAATAGACTTTGATGCCAGGGTTATAGCAGCTACCAATGAAAATCTAGAAGAGGCAGTTAAAAAAGGCAAGTTCAGAGAGGACCTATATTATAGGTTAAATGTTGTTTCCATAGAAATTCCACCCCTTAGAGAGAGAATAGAAGATATAGAACCTTTAGCTGAAAATATGCTGGAATTTTTATTGCAAGAGATGAAATTAGGACAAAAGGAAATCACCAATGAAACGATGAAAATATTGAAAAAATATAGTTGGCCAGGCAATGTTAGGGAATTGAGAAATGTATTGGAAAGGGCAGTTAATCTTTCAACAGGCAAGTTCATACTGCCAGAACACTTGCCAGAGAGGTTATTTAATAGAAATCCTAATATAACATCAGGCAGCATAGAAGACATACCCTTGTTACAGGATGTAGTTGCAGAAGCAGAAATAGAAGCCATAAAGAAAGCCCTTCTACTAGCCAATGGAAACAAATCCCTAGCAGCAGAGAGACTAGGTATTCATAGAACAGCCTTATACAAAAAGATTGATAAATATAAAATAAATGATGTATATAATTAGATACAGTTTTTGCACTAATGTAGATATTTAGATACACAAAAAACCTAGAAACATAATGGAAGTGTATACAAATATCTACATTTTTGATTTTGTTGAATCTAAGGAAAAGATTTATTGCTATATTTACACCATTACAAGCTAGTAAATTTCAATATTTGTAAAGAATTTAATTTTATTTAAAAACTTGGCATGGAGTTTGCTATAATATAATTGTGAAAAAAACTTTTTTTCACAAAGACAGGTCATAATTAATTTAAAATAAATTTATGGGAGGTAGAAAAATGAGAGAAATAGTTATTGCTTCAGCGGTAAGAACACCTATTGGTTCCTTTGGGGGAATGTTTAAAAACGTATCAGCTGTACAACTTGGTACAGTAGTGGCAAAAGAAGCTCTAAAAAGAGCAAAGGTAGAGCCTAATATGGTAGATGAGGTAATTTTTGGAAATGTATTACAGGCAGGTTTGGGACAAAACGTTGCTAGACAAATTTCAGTCCATGCAGGTATTCCTATTGAGGTACCGTCCTTTACAATAAATAAGGTTTGTGGTTCAGGTCTTAAGGCAGTAGCCTTAGCTGCTCAAGCTATTTTAGCGGGAGAGGCTGAAATAGTATTAGCTGGTGGTACAGAAAACATGAGTCAAGCTCCATATCTGTTAAAATCAGCTAGATGGGGACAAAGAATGGGCAACGCTCAAATAGAAGACTACATGGTACAAGACGGCCTATGGGATGTATTCAACGATTACCACATGGGAATAACAGCAGAAAACATAGTAGAAAAATATGGTTTAACTCGTGAAGAGCAAGACCAATTAGCCCTAGAAAGCCAAAACAAAGCAGAAGAAGCTGTGAAATCCGGAAGATTTAAAGATGAAATAGTTGCGGTTGAAATCCCACAAAGAAAGGGAGACCCAATAATTGCAGATACAGATGAGTATCCAAGGTTTGGTACTACTATGGAAGCTTTAGCTAAACTTAGACCAGCATTTAAGAAAGACGGAACAGTTACTGCAGGAAATGCTTCAGGTATAAACGATGGTGCAGCAGCCTTAGTAGTAATGAGCAAGGAAAAAGCAGAAGAGCTAGGAATAACTCCATTGGTTACTATAGTTTCCTATGCTTCAGCAGGAGTAGACCCATCAATCATGGGAACTGGACCTATACCAGCTACTAAAAAGGCATTGGCTAAAGCTGACTTAACAGTTGAAGACCTAGATTTAATAGAAGCAAATGAAGCTTTTGCAGCTCAAGCTTTATCAGTTATAAAGGAACTAAACTTTGATACATCAAAGGTAAATGTAAATGGTGGAGCTATAGCATTAGGTCACCCAATAGGAGCTTCAGGTGCTAGAATTTTAGTTACTTTACTACATGAAATGGCTAAGAGAGATGCTAAGAATGGTTTAGCTACTTTATGTATAGGTGGCGGCCAAGGAATAGCCATGGTAGTTAAGAGATAGTATTGAATAGTGAAAAGTTAATAGTGAAGAGTGAAGAGTGAAAGGCAGTGAATAGTGAACCGCTGTTGTAATTCTGAGCGCAGCGAAGAATCTTTGACCTAAAAGCTCGACCCAAACAACTATTCACTATTAACTATTAGTTCTTCACTAAAATATAACGGAGGTGTATTTATGAACAAGGTTGTATCCATTGAAGAAGCCATATCTCATATTAAAGATGGTATGACTATAATGATTGGTGGCTTCTTAGGTTGCGGTTCTCCACATAAGATAATCGATGCTCTAGTGGAAAAGGGAGTTAAAGATTTAACTTTAATCTGCAACGATACTGGTTTCCCCGATATAGGAGCTGGAAAATTAGTAGTCAACAGGCAGATTAAAAAACTAATAGCCTCCCACATTGGTACCAATCGTGAAACAGGAAATCAAATGAATGCTGGAGAACTAGATGTAACACTAGTACCCCAAGGAACCCTTGCTGAGCAAGTAAGAGCAGGTGGAGCTGGCCTTGGTGGCTTCTTAACACCTGTAGGAGTAGGCACTGTAGTTGAAGAAGGAAAACAAAAAATAGAATTAGATGGAAAAACTTATCTTTTAGAACTACCCCTTAGAGCTGATGTTGCACTGATTGCTGGACACACAGTAGATAAATTCGGTAACATCGTATATTATGGTGCCACAAGAAACTTCAATCATTTAATGGCTACAGCAGCAGACATAGTAATAGTAGAAGCTGATAACATAGTAGAAGTTGGAGATATAGATCCAAATCATGTTGTTACTCCAGGTATTTTTGTTGATTATATTGTAGGGGGTGGCAAATAATGGATAAGAAGGAATTCATCGCTAGACGTGTTGCTAAGGAATTAAAAGATGGTGACGTAGTTAACCTAGGCATTGGATTGCCAACTATGGTAGCTAACCATGTACCAGAAGGAATTAATGTATATTTTCAATCTGAAAA
>JAAYFT010000168.1 GCA_012728125.1 Tissierellia bacterium
GCACCGTTTGAGAAGAACTTAGCTCCGTATTCTTCTGTTGCTAGAGCCATACCAATTGCATTTTTAGCCATGGCAATGGGGGAGTATCCAATGAGACCATCAAAGCCAAGGCCTGGTATGTGAAGGACCTCTGTATTTCTTAGTAAATATTCCTTCCCTTCGCTAGTATAGAGATAATAAATTTCTCCATTTTCACTTCTTCCTACCTTCATCTTGTCTGGAAGCAGGGGATATAGAGCCACTACTTTTCCATGCCCATTTCTTATTATCTGAGAGTAGGAATTTCCCCATAATAAAAGATGACCCATAAGTGTTTCTCTAAACACGAATGAAGTCATCTCAGGGTTAGGCGAATCTGATAGAAGGTAATATATTGGATGATCCCTTGCTTTTTCCTTTCCACTTTCAGTATTCATATAAGTGTGCAGTGGGAGAGAGGCTATTGTTTCAGCTAGTATTCTCACACAGGCATATACAGCTGTAGTTTGCATGGCTGTTCTTTCATTGACCGTTTTCCCACTACTAGTAGAGCCAAAGAAAAAACTGTACGTAGAGCCGAACAAGCTATTCTTTGGTTCAGCCCTTGATTTAAATAATCTTGAAAATATATTTATATAATCACCTCCTAAAATTGGGCATGAAAAAAGCACCTCGTTTGAGATGCTTTATAATCATTTTATTTTCTTATGTTGGGTCGTATAATATATATTATATATATTAGTTACACTACAAATTGGCATTTGTATCGTTCTATTCAGCAGTTTCATAAATAATATTGCCAGTAAAATAAATAGATATATCCATCTCTATTAAATCATCAGTACCTTTAACTGATAAATACCCTGAGTAAAGTAATTGATTATATCCGTACAACTCATCTACAATTTCAAAACTGCTCCAATCATATTTTTTTAGAAATTCCGAAAGTCGTAATTTTTCGCCCTGAAAACTTCCATATTCCCCCCATTTACTCTGCATAAGAACATTAGCAGAATCGAAATCTACTCCTTCAATTGTAATGCTCCCATCCACTTGGTCAAATGGCTCTACAAGTTTCACATAACCATATTCAAACTCCAATTTAATAGTTTCTTTTTGAAGTGTAATTCGCTTAACTCGCATATCATGCAAGCTATATGGAATAGGTGGATTATGTTTATATTCTGTTTTCATATGCAAACCTCCAAATTCCTATTTATTAGTATGATATACAATTGTAATCCGTAACTTTTGATGTTAAATATAATCCTACTTAAGCGTAGCTAACAATGATTTCAAGATAAGTATACCAAATAATTCACAATATTAAAATACTAATATACCTCTTTCATCATATACACTACCCGTACTTACACCATCATTTCTCAAAGCTCTATCTAATGCCATTATTGTGGCAACAGCACCATCAATTTTTTCACTGGACTTTTCTTTGTCTGGCTTAATGTTTCCAGCAGGGTCAGTTCTAACGAATATATTATCCATCATCCAACGAAGGACAGGATGGCCACCATGGGCTAACTTTTCTTCTAGAGTAAGTTTCATTAATTCTTTAGTTGGAGGACTCATATCTTTAAAGCCTTGACCAAAGGGAACAACTGTAAAACCCATACCTTCTAAGTTCTGAGTCATCTGAACAGCACCCCAGCGGTCAAAGGCGA
>JAAYFT010000169.1 GCA_012728125.1 Tissierellia bacterium
AACTTATACATGGCAGTATTTTCCTTCTCTATATGCCTATCTAACAAATCTGTATAGGAAATGGAATTGGCTATAATATCAAGCCTAGCTTCATCATTGCCCTTTTTGTATTCCTCTAGGGCTTTTTCTAGATTAGTCATGTATAGTCTCCCATTATCATGTTCAATATACATGCCGGTAATGGCACCTGACTTTGCTAGTTTCTCAATTTCCCTGTTCATGGTAGCAAACAAGATATCTTCTTCTTTACCATGATGGTGTTTATCAGCATAGTTCCTTACAAAATCTATGATCTTAGGGAAATCTGATATATCATAATTAGGCTCTGTCATCAGTTTATAGCAAAGCTTTCTAATTACCTTAAGCATCCTCCTAATATTCTCATGTTCTTCAACCATAATTTCTATGGATTTCATCATATCACCTCGTATAATTAGACTATTTTATATATTCCCCATGTAGGGGAAAATAAATATATATTATATATTAAAAATTGTTAATAATATAGCAACTCCGGGTATAAGTAATTGCAGAGAAAAATTAAGGGGGGAATTTTATTGAAGTATTTTGTAGTAATAATTTTAGGTGCGGCTATTATAGCAGCCCAAGAAATAATAAGAAGAATAAAGAAAAGAAAGCAGGAAGATGAAAATGTAATTTATATGGATGAAAAAAAATCTCGTAATATTAACATCAATCCAAAGATTCTTTGGCTTGTAATAGGGATATTCCTTGTTGTAATTATTTTGGGTAGCAGTTTTTATACAGTTGACCAAACTGAGTTCGCAGTCCTTACTACCTTTGGTAAACCAAGTGATGAAATTATTGAATCTGGTTTAAAGTTCAAACTACCTTATCCAATACAAAAGGTACATAAGCTTTCTAAGGAGACTTTTTCCCTTACAATAGGCTATAAGGAAGTTGGAGACCAGACTATTGTAAATGAGTACGAATCAAAGATGATAACGGGAGATGAAAATATTATTCTAGCAGACTTAGAAGTCCAGTGGAAAATCGTAGACCCTGTAGCCTTTTTATATAACACATCTGATCCTAGGACTATTTTATACAATGCGGCCTCTTCATCCTTGAGGACTGTTATAGGTAGTTCCACAGTAGATGAAGCCTTAACAGACGGTAGGACTAAGATTATTAATGATATAAGGGAAAACCTAGTTGAACTAGCAAATATGTATGGCTTGGGAATATCCATTATAAACGTCAACCTTCAGGACGTAGATTTACCAACTGCTGAAGTAGATGCAGCCTTTAAAGCAGTAACAGATGCAAGGGAAGAAAGAATAACCAAAATAAACGAAGCTGAAAAATATAGAAATGAAAAGATAAATCAGGTGGAAGGTGAGATAGCTGCCATATTAAGCAAGGCAGAAGGTGAAAGGATAACCTTAATAGAAAAGGCTAAAGGAGATGTGGCTCAATTTAATGCCATCTACTCAGAATATAAGAATAATCCAGATATAACTAGACATAGGCTTACTGTTCAAGCCTTGGAACTAGCATTTAAAGATGCACAATTAATTATAGTAGATGATTCTGGTGGAACCGTAAAATATCTACCTATAGACAATATGGTTAGAAAGGGAGGGAATTAGATGAAGGATATGGCTAAAACTATGAAAAGGATACTATTTATTTACTTACCAATATTAATAGTTGGAATTATCATATTAAGCAACGCCTTTGTAATAAGACCAAATGAATACGGTATAATTAGGCAGTTTGGAAAAATCGTAAGAGTAATAGACACTGAAGGCTTAAATTTTAAAATTCCCTTCATTCAAAGCTTATCAAAACTTCCAAAAAACGTATTGTTTTATGATGTGCCTGCTACAGAGATAAATACTTATGATAAAAAGAGGATCATGGTAGACTATTATGCTCTTTGGAGAATAACAGATCCTGTACAAATGGTTGAAACCTTAAAGACCATTGATGCTGCTGAGGCAAGATTGAGTGATATTATGTATTCAGATGTGAGAAATGAACTTGGTAAGCTAGAGTATGGAGCCATAATCAACCCCTTGGATAATCAAAGAGGCAATGTAGATACAATAGTTGAAAATAATATTAATGAAATATTAGATAAAAATAACTATGGAATAGAAATAGTAGATATTCAAATGAAAAGAATAGACTTACCGGAAAGCAATGAACAATCTGTATATAAGAGGATGATATCAGAAAGGGAGAGTAAAGCCCAGGAGTACTTGTCCCAAGGAGATGCAGAAAAAACTAAAATTATGGCAGATGCAGATAGGGAAGTTGCAGAACTGATTGCAAAAACTAAGGCTAGGGCTCAAGAGATAGTAGCTGAAGGAGAAAAGGAAGCCGCCAAAATCTATAATGATAGCTATGGTCAGGACCCAGACTTCTTTAAGCTTTATATCACTTTAAATTCATATAAGGTTTCCATAGATGGAGAAACCCTTCTAATGGTACCGATAGATTCACCATATTTGAAATATTTAACAGGCCAATAAATAGAATTAATGTTAACACAATGGGTATAAATAAATTGATTAAAATTTTAGGAGGTTAAGCCATGAGTTTTAAACTTACAGATAAGGTTACCTGGGTAGGGAAAATTGATTGGGAATTAAGGACATTTCATGGAGATGAATATTCAACACATAAGGGTTCTTCATATAACTCATACTTAATTAGGGATGAAAAGACAGTACTTATTGATACAGTATGGGGACCCTTTGCTGAAGAGTTTGTAGCCAATTTAAAGAAGGAAATTGACTTAAATGAAATTGACTATATCATATGTCAACATGGGGAAGTAGACCATAGTGGAGCCTTGCCTCTACTAATGAAAGAGATACCCGATACTCCAATTTACTGTACATCTAATGGAGTTAAGATTTTAAAGGGACATTATCATCAGGATTGGAATTTTGTAGAGGTAAAGACTGGAGATACTTTAGACATAGGTGAATCAACTTTAACTTTTGTTGAAGCAAGAATGTTACATTGGCCAGATAGTATGATGACCTATATGAGTGGCGATAATATCTTATTCTCAAATGACGCCTTTGGACAACACTATGCTTCAGACTTAATGTACAATGATTTAGTAGACCAATGTGAATTATATCAAGAGGCTATTAAATACTATGCCAATATACTTACACCTTTTAGCGCCTTAGTTACAAATAAGATTAAAGAGGTATTAAGTCTAAACCTACCATTAAATATGATAGCTACATCTCATGGTATAATATGGAGAGATAATCCAGCCCAGATAGTGGAAAAATACTTAGAATGGGCAGATGCATACCAAGAAAATCAGGTAACCATAGTATATGACACCATGTGGAACTGCACTAAGAGAATGGCAGAAGCCATTGCTGAAGGGATTAAATCTGTAAGTCCGGATACAACTGTAAAATTATACAATGCAGCGGAAACAGATAAAAATGACATAATAACCCAGCTATTTAAATCTAAGGCCTTCTTATTTGGCTCTTCTACAGTGAATAAGGGCATAATGAATGCTACAGGAGGACTCCTAGAAATGATTAGGGGCTTAGGATTTAAAAAGAAAAAAGCAGCAGCCTTTGGCTCCTATGGATGGTCTGGTGAATCAGTAGCTATTATAGAAGAAAAGCTTAAAGATGCTAAGTTAGAAGTGGTTCAAGAGGGAATAAAAGTCCTATGGAATCCTGATGAGGAAGCCATAGAAAAATGCATAGAGTTTGGAAAGAATTTTGCCATGAAACTATAAAAATTGCCAGGTTATCCTGGCAATTTTTATAGTTAATAGTGAATAGTGAATAGTTGATGGGGTAAAGCTTTTGGCTTGATAGTAGATAAGAAAAATGACAAATCATGAAGGGAACAAGTGAATTGTCGAAGGAGATTATGAACTGTGGATTGTGAATTATTTAACTAGTCCGAAAAGATGGAAAATTTCAAATTAGAAAAAAGTTGCCTTGTACAAATTATATATAATCTGCTATTATAGTATAATATATAAAAAAATAAAAAGGCTAAAAGTAGATGAAAGTCGGATATTTTTTAAAGAAAAATACTTTTAGTCTAAATGAAGATATAAAAAAATAAAAATCAACAGGAGAGGGAAATGGATTTAGAAAAAAGAGTAAATGAAATATTTGATGAAATAGTAGCAATAAGACGAGATTTTCATATGTACCCAGAACTTAGCCAGCAGGAGTATAGAACTTCTAATAAGATATGTGAATATTTAAGTAACTGGGGGATTGAACATATTAAGGGAGTGGCTAAGACAGGAGTTGTTGCCATTATTAGGGGCAAGAAAGAGGGTATTACCGTTGGAGCCAGGGCAGATATAGATGCCCTGCCCATAAGTGAAGTAAATGATCTACCCTATAAGTCCCTTAAGGAAGGAGTAATGCATGCCTGCGGCCATGATGTTCATACAGCAATACATTTAGGAGTAGCTAAAATCCTAAAGGAAATGGAAGACGAACTGGAAGGAAATGTGAAGATATTTTTTCAGCCAGCTGAAGAGACCGTGGGCGGTGCAAAGCCCATGATAGAGGAAGGTCACTTGAATAATCCCAAGGTAGAGTATATGTTATCTCTCCACGTTTTACCCCAATTGGATGCAGGGTATGTACAACTAAAATATGGGAAACTAAATGCCTCCTCTAATGAGTTTAATATAAGGGTAATTGGCAAATCCAGTCATGCAGCCTATCCAGAAGAATCTATAGACCCAGTAGTAGTAGCTGCCCAAATTGTCTTAGGCCTACAAACCATAGTAAGTAGAAATATTTCCCCATTAAATTCCGTTGTAGTCACCATAGGCCAAATTCACGGTGGTGTAAAAAACAACATAATTCCAGGGGAAGTTACTATATCAGGAACCCTTAGAACCTTAGATGAAGAAACTAGAAACTTTGCTATGAAGAGGATGAGGGAAATAGCAGAAAACACAGCAAGATCTCATGGTGCCAAGGCTATTGTAGACTTTGAAGAAGGTTATCCTGTCCTGATTAACGATGATGAAGTAGTAGACGTCCTAAGAGACCTAGCAGAAGAAACCCTTGGAAGGGATAAGGTAAGCTTTAAAGAATTCCCAAGCCTGGGAGCCGATGATTTCTCATTCTTTTTAAAGAAAACAAGGGGAGCCTATTATTTTTTAGGCTGTGGCAACAAGTCAAAAAATTGGACTGCCCCAATCCACAATGAACACTTTAAAGTAGATGAGGAATGTTTAAAGATAGGTATTCTATTACAAACAAAGGGGATTTTAAGACTTTTGAAGATGAGATAAAAATCAAACAACATTATACTTTCCGGATATGCGGAAAACAGTCCCGAAAAAAGGAAATATTATTCAGAAAATTTACATTTGTCTTAAAAGGATGGCGAAAAATACTAACTATTATCTTGGCACATTTATTGCATTAAATAAATGAAGGACTAACATAAGAAGGAGATGGAAGAGATGAACAATTTTCTATTTGCAGGATGTGATACAGTAGAGTTAGCGAAAAAGTACAAGACACCTCTATATGTAATGTCTGAAGACTACATTATAGAAAGATGTGCTGAAATAAGAGAGGACTTTTTAGAAAAATATCCTAGAACCATGGCTGTATACGCCAGCAAAGCTTTTTTGACTAAGGAAATGGCAAGGATTATAAAGAGGGAAGGTCTTGGTATGGATGTAGTATCTGGTGGGGAGCTATATACTGCCATACAAGTGGATTTTCCCATGGATAAGATAATCTTTC
The DNA here is from genome assembly GCA_012728125.1 of Tissierellia bacterium. GTDB lineage: Bacteria > Bacillota > Clostridia > Tissierellales > Tissierellaceae > JAAYFT01. Next base: position 5,751 of record JAAYFT010000169.1, read on the forward strand.
ACGGAAATAACAAAACCATGGAAGAATTAGAATTAGCAATAAAAAATAATGTAGGAAGAATAGTAGTAGATCATATAGAAGAAATAGATTTAATTGAGGCTATTGCCCAAAAACACGATAAAAAGGTTAATATATTGTTTAGAATAAGCCCTGGTTTAGATATTCAAACCCATAAATACATACAAACGGGTCAAGTAGATTCAAAATTTGGTATCCCCTTGACTGAAACAACTATAGAAAGAGCTGTTACAAAGGCTTTAAATATGAAAAATATAGAACTTTTGGGCTTCCATTTCCACATAGGTTCTCAGCTTCTAGAAAATGACACCCATATCAAAGCAATTAGGATTATGACCAATTTAATGAAGGACGTAAAAGACAAATATGGTTTTATCACTAAGGAATTAAATACAGGTGGAGGCTATGGCATCCATTATGTGGAAGGGGAAAGAAGAAAATCCTTATCCTATTTTACAGACTCCATAATGGAAGAAGTAGAGAGAAGCTGTCAAGAATACGGTTTAGAAAGGCCTTTAATCATAATAGAGCCTGGCAGATGGATAGTTGGAGAAGCAGGTATTACCCTTTACACCATTGGAGCCATTAAGGAGATTCCTGGAATTAGGACTTATGTTTCAGTAGATGGAGGTATGCCTGATAATCCAAGACCAAGCCTATATCAAGCAAAATATGAAGCTGTAGTAGCTAATAAGGTAGATGAAGAGCCTACAGAAGTTGTCACCATAGCAGGCAAGTGTTGTGAATCAGGAGACATCCTGATCTGGGATTTAAAAGTACCTCAGGTAGAGAGGGGAGATATTTTAGCAGTCCTATCTACCGGTGCATACAACTATTCCATGTCTAGTAATTATAATAGGATCCCAAGGCCTGCAGTAGTCATGCTAAAGGATGGAAAAGACAGGCTAATAGTTAAGAGGGAGACCTACGAAGACCTATTAAGAAACGATTTATAAAAACTAACAGATAGATTAGTTTCTTAATAATTGTAGAAATCCATTAAGAAATAGCATATATATCAATTAAGATAAATAAAAAGGGGTTGATAATATGAAGATTTTTATAAGCGTTGATATTGAAGGTGTTACAGGGGTAACTTCCTGGAATGAAACTGAACTAGGCCATCATGAATATGCATGGGCTAGAGAACAGATGACTAAAGAAACAATAGCTGCCTGCCAAGGGGCACTAGAGGCAGGAGCCAAGGAAATTATAATTAAGGATGCCCATGACTATGCAAGAAATTTAGATATATCAAAACTACCAAAGGAAGCCTCAGTAATAAGGGGATGGACTTCTTCTCCAGAATCCATGATGGCAGGTATAGATGCAAGTTTTGATGCTGCAATTTTTATTGGTTACCATTCAGCTGCCGGTGAAAATGGAAATCCCCTAGCCCATACCATGGATAGTAAAAAATGTACTTGGCTTAAGATAAACGACGAAATAGCTTCCGAATTTACCATAAATACTATGATAGCCGCATATCATGGAGTACCAGTAGTATTCTTATCTGGAGACGAGATGCTCTGTGAGAACAGTAAAAAGTTAGTTCCAAATATAGAAACTGTGGCTGTAAAATCTGGAGTTGGCGGTGCAACATTTAATATTCATCCTGAAAGGGCCTGTGAACTTATAAGAAAAGGAGTTAAAAAAGCCCTTCAAAACATAGACCAATGTAAGATAGAAGCACCTAAAAATCCAAAGCTAGAAATTAGGTTTAGCCAACATGAAGATGCCCATAAGGCAAAACACTATCCTGGAGCTAAACTAGTAGATGCCCACACCGTTGAATATCAGGCCAAGGATGTTTTAGATATGATTACAGCAAGGATGTTTATCTTATAACTACAGATAATTACAGATACCTACGGATGGCTACAGATAATACTTTAATTTGCTAATGTAAAATGATATAATGTATATATTCTGAATAGTGAGAGGAATATGACAAAAGGGGGAGAAAGCAATCAAGATAATAGATGGATTAGTTCTACTACAGGACTTAGACGATAGTTTTATTATAGATTTAAGATATGCAACTACAAATAATTTTACAGGGAAAAAAATATATCCAGTACACGTATGTGCCATAAGGAAGGAAACAGGAGAGAAGCTAGTAAAGGCCCACAATATATTTAAAAAGGATGGCTACAGAATTAAGGTATGGGATGCCTATAGGCCACTACATGTACAGAGACTCCTATTTGAAGCCTGTCCCATCGATGATTATGTAGCTCAGCCTCCTGAAAAACCCATAACATCAGGATTTAGGCCTAGACATAATAATGGCATGGCTGTAGACGTTACCCTAGTAGATAAGGATGGAAATGAACTTAAAATGCCAAGTGACTTCGATGAATTTTCTGAAAAGGCTAAATTGACCTATGAATACATGACTAAAGAAGCTAGAAAAAATGTAGATTACCTACATGAAGTCATGAATAGTGTAGGCTTTAGATCCTATGTAAATGAATGGTGGCATTTTGTAGATAACATAGAAGAACCAACTCCTTATTTGGATATTCCCTTAGAAGCATTTCTTTAATTGACTTAAAAGGAGTGTATTAGATGAAGATAAAAGACATACAGGTAGGAAAAATAACTGTACCATTAAAAAAGCCTTTTAAAACTGCCCTTAGAACAGTATATAGCATTGAAGATGTAGTAGTCAAAATAGTTACGGATACTGGCCATGTAGGATATGGTGAAGCAGCTCCAACAGCTGTTATTACAGGAGATACCTTTGGCTCTATTAAAACTGCCATAGAAGACTATATAAAGCCAAATATATTAGGCTTAGAAATAGAAAATATTGAAGAAATAATGAAAAGAATTGACAAGTCACTACTTAAAAACACTAGTGCCAAAGCGGCTGTGGACATAGCAGTATACGATCTTTTTGGACAATACCATAATTCTCCATTGTATAAACTATTAGGAGGACATAGGGATGAGATAATTTCTGACCTAACAATCAGTGTAAATTCACCTGAAGAAATGGCAGAGGACAGTATTGAGGCTGTAAAACTAGGATATAAGACATTAAAGATTAAGGTAGGTCTAGATTCTCAAATGGACATAAAGAGAATCCAAGCCATAAGAGATGCTGTTGGATACGATGTAGACCTTAGATTAGATGCAAATCAAGGCTGGACTCCTAAGGAAGCAGTAAGGATTATTAGAATGATGGAAGACAAGGGCTTTGATATAGAGCTAATAGAACAACCTGTTCATGCCAATGATATAGAAGGATTAAAATATGTTACAGATAATGTATTTACTCCTATTTTAGCAGATGAATCAGTATTTTCTCCATTAGATGCCATTAATATAATACAAAGTAGGGCAGCAGATTTAGTGAATATAAAATTGATGAAAACTGGTGGAATTCACAATGCCCTAAAGATCTGTTCTGTAGCTGAAATCTACGGAGTAGAGTGTATGATAGGCTGTATGCTAGAAAGCAAATTAAGCGTCAGTGCAGCAGTTCATTTAGCAGCAGCCAAAAGTATAATAACCAAAATAGATTTAGATGGACCTCTACTATGTAAAGAAGACCCAATTATAGGTGGCCCTAACTTTGATAACCATAGGATTACTTTAAACCAAAAGCCAGGCTTAGGCTTCGAGTCTATTGGCAATTTAAAGTTTTAGTTAAAGACTGCTCAAGCTTTTAATAATAATTTTTATTATTATAAAACTTAACAAAAAATCAAAGGATGGGGAGGGTGATAATAAGGCAGGGGAGATTAATAAGATTTGCCTTTAATACTAAAGTAACTAATTAAATTAAAGGGGGAGAAATATGAAAAGGTTATTGGCGTTAATGCTAGTGCTTATGTTAGTTGTATCAGGTTGTTCACCTAAATCAGATGAAACTTCGTCTGGAAAAGATGAAATAGCAGAATATTCAGTTCTTTATTCCGGTGAAATAACAACATTAAACTACTTAGTAACTTCAACTACATCAGAATTTGCATTGGCAGCAAACTTGGTAGACAGTTTAATCGACTTTGACAAATACGGTGTTGCAGTACCAGGATTAGCAACCGAATGGGAAAGCTCACCAGATGGCTTAGTATGGACTTTAAAAATCCGTGAAGGTGTTAAGTGGGTAACCCATGATGGAGAAGAATATGCAGAAGTTACAGCCCATGACTGGGTAGATGCTGCTAAGTATTTATTAAACCCAGCTAACGAATCAAAAACTGCTAACATATTCTACAGTGTAATTAAAAACGCTGAAGAATACTACAATGGCGAAATAACTGACTTCAGCCAAGTAGGAGTTAGGGCAGTTTCTGACTATGTACTAGAATATACTCTGAAAAAACCAACTCCATACTTCCTATCTATGTTAAACTATGTATGCTTCCTACCAGCTAATGGAGCTTTCTTAGAGGAAGTAGGAGACAGATTTGGTACAGACAATGTGAACTTCCTATATAACGGAGCTTATATAATGGAAATATTCGAACCACAAACTAGAAGAGTTCTAGTGAAGAACCAAAACTACTGGGATAAGGACAATATATTTATAGATAGGATTAATATGACATATAACCAAGAAGCAGCAACCTTAGGACCTGAGCTATTCGCACGTGGAGAAGTTGACTATGCAGGTATACCAGCTTCCTTAGTAGAAGAATGGATGCAGGACCCATCTAAAAAGGACATGATTAGACCTAATAGAACCAGCTTCTACACTTACTTCTACGCATTAAACTTCGATCCTCAATTTGATGCAGAATATGAACCAGAAAACTGGAAGATTGCAGTAAATAACCGTAACTTCCGTAAATCACTATTCCACGCTTTAGACAGAGTAGCAGCCATGACAACTGCAGAACCATATAATCCTGAACAAAGACTATCAAATACTATTACTCCAAAGAACTTCGTAGACTTTGATGGAAAAGATTATACAGAATATGGTAAGTTGAAAGAATTTACAAATACAGACTCCTTCAATCCAGACTTAGCATTGAAATACAGGGATGAAGCTAAGAAGGAATTAGAAGGAAAAGCTAAATTCCCAATTATAGTATACATGCCATATAACTCTGGTAGTACTGAATGGGCTAACAGGGCACAAGTTATAGAGCAACAAATGGAAAACTTACTAGGCACAGACTATATAGATGTTGTAATAGATGCAAAACCACCAACAAACTTCTTATCTGAAGTTAGAAGATCTGGTAAATATGCTTTCCTAGAGTGTAACTGGGGACCAGACTATGCTGACCCTGAAACTTATACTGACCCATTCTATCCAGGTGGAACATATAACTTCCCAGAATATGTGGAAGGCTATGATGATCCAAATGGACAAAAGAGATATACAAACCTAGTAGATGCAGCTAGGGCCGAAGTCAATGACTTAGACAAGAGATATGAATTATTTGCAGAAGCTGAAGCTTTCTTAATAGAAGAAGCCTTTGTAGTACCTTATGCACTTGGTGGCGGTGGATACTCTGCTAGTAGATTAAATCCGTTTGAATCACAATACTCACCATTTGGTGTGTCACCAGAAAGATATAAGGGACAAAAACTGTTAGAAAAACCAATGAATACAGAACAATTCTTACAAGAGCTAGAAAAATGGGAAAAAGAACGTGTTGAAGCTTTAAAAAATGCTAATTAATAATAAATAGCAAAATAACCTAGGATTACTTCAAGTAATCCTAGGTTATAAATTAATTTCTCAAATACAACTTATTACATATTTCTATTGAATATTAATTTTGCATATATAAGTTGACACATGGAAAGAGGGGGAAAAAATGCTCAAATATTCGATTAAAAGGCTATTGCAATCCTTACTTACCCTATTTATCATAGTAACCGTTGTATTCTTACTTATGAGACTATTACCAGAAGAAGGATACTTTGGCGATGCCTATGAAAAGCTAGACGAAGCACAAAAAGAAGCCATACTTACCAACATGGGATTGAGGGACCCATTGCACATACAATTGATAAACTTCTACAAGAACTTATTGAAGGGTGATTTAGGGGAGTCTATTACCTTTAGGCCAAAGGTACCTGTTATGGAAATAATAAAAGACAAGGTTCCCTATTCCTTGTATTTCGGACTGGCTTCCATTGTAATTTCCTTAATAGTGGGGGTAACTTTAGGTATTGCCATGGCCAGAAACAAGTCTAAATTCTGGGATAAATTCGGTACTGGATATGTAGTATTTATAAGGGCAGTGCCAGCAGCAGTATATTTTCTATTTATACAGATCTATATAACAGGAATTTTTAAACTACCAATGCTTTTCAAAATTAATGATCCTAAGACTTGGATTTTACCAACCATATCCATGTCCTTAGGTGGAATAGCAAGTTATGCCATGTGGATAAGAAGGTACATGGTAGATGAGCTAAATAAGGACTATGTAAAATTAGCTAGGGCCAAGGGATTAGATAGTAAAAAAATCATGGTAAGACACGTATTCCGTAACGCTTTCGTTCCTATGGCACAGTACTTGCCAGCTACCATATTATTTACCATAGCAGGTTCCATATATATAGAATCCCTATATTCAATACCTGGTATGGGTGGACTTTTAGTTGAAGTAATTAAAAGACAGGACAATACTTTAGTGCAGGCCTTAGTACTTATATATTCATCAATAGGTATTGTGGGATTGTTTCTAGGAGATATACTAATGGCCATATTCGATCCTCGCATCAAATTGGAACGTAAAGGGGGCGCTAGATAATGGGTAAAGGTGCAGTAAACAAATTAAGAAACAGTATTGAAGATAATCTTAAAGAAGATGAACTGTTTGAATTTGCAGAATTCGATGAAGAAGAGGCTAAACGTGGAGGTTATTCAAACTATTCATATTGGCGCTCTACATGGAAGGTCTTTATTTCAAATAGGCTTGCTGCCTTCTTATTGATTTTAATAGCAGCCTTACTTTTATTTACTTTTATTCAACCCCAATTGCCTAACCAGAAGTCACCAACCAAGATCCATAACCATCCAGAGACTAACTTGCCTCTAAAGAATGTAAAGCCCAATGAGGAGTTTTGGTTTGGAACTAACTCCATCGGCCAAGACCTTTGGGCCCGTGTATGGAGTGGTACTAGGACTTCATTATTGATTGCCATAATCGTTGGTTGTTGGGAGGCTGTAGTGGGAATAACCATAGGAGCCTTATGGGGTTATGTTAGATGGTTAGATAGGCCAATAACGGAAATCTATAATATAATAAATAATATACCTAAAACCATAGTATTGATTTTAATGACCTATATATTAAAGCCAAGTATGTTCACCATGATATTTGCCATATGCTTAACTTCGTGGATAGACATGGCCCGTTTCGTAAGAAACTTAACTATAATCATCAGGGACAGGGAATACAACTTAGCTTCCAAGTGTTTAGGTACACCAACTAGAAGGATTATTACTAAGAACCTACTACCTTACTTAGTTTCAGTAATAATGTTAACAATAGCCCTATCAATTCCTTCAACAATAGGATACGAAGTTTTCCTTACCTATATAGGATTAGGATTGCCAGTTAGTACTCCTTCTTTAGGTAACCTAATAAATGAGGGAAGGCTGTTGATACTAAATCCATCACAAAGATATCAATTAATCTTCCCGGCAATAGTAATATCCATAATAACTATTTCATTCTATATTTTGGGTAATGTGTTTTCCGATGCAGCAGATCCCAAAAACCATGTTTAGGAGGTGCACTAGATGGAAGATAAAAAAGTTATATTATCAGTAAAGGATTTAGTAATTAAGTTTAGATTAAGGGGAGATATATTAACTGCCATTAGGGAAGCCTCTTTAGACCTGTATGAAGGAGAAAGTTTAGCCATAGTAGGTGAGTCGGGATCTGGGAAATCAGTGTTTACAAAAAGTTTTATGGGACTATTAGATGCCAATGGCTGGATAGATTCTGGAAGTATAATGTTTGAAGGTGAAGACTTAGCCAAATTTAAAACTGAAAAGGAATGGCTAAAGATTAGAGGTAAGAAAATAGCCATGGTCTTCCAAGACCCAATGACATCCCTAAACCCTTTAAAGACCGTTGGCAAGCAAGTTCAAGAAGCTATTGAACTACACCAGGATATAAAGGGTGATGAGGCAAAAGACTTGACTATACAAATATTACAGGACGTAGGTATTCATGATCCTGAAAGAAGATATAATCAATATCCCCACGAGTTTTCTGGTGGTATGAGGCAGAGAGTCGTAATAGCCATAGCTGTTGCATGTAATCCAAGGATTCTAATTTGCGATGAGCCTACTACTGCCTTAGACGTGACTATACAGGCCCAAATCTTAGAGTTATTAAAGGGACTTAAGGACAAATACAACCTAACTACTATATATATTACCCATGACCTGGGAGTTGTTGCCAATGTGGCAGACAGGATAGCAGTAATGTATGCTGGAGACATTATAGAAATAGGTAAATGTGAGGAAGTATTCTACAATCCTCAGCATCCATATACTTGGGCCCTATTATCATCCCTACCTCAATTGGGAGTTAAGGGTCAAGACCTATTTACCATAAAGGGAACTCCACCGAACCTATTCTATGAAATTAAGGGAGATGCCTTTGCTCCAAGGAATCCTAGGGCCTTGAAGATAGATTTTGTAAAAAGACCACCATACTTCCAAGTTAGCCCTACCCATAAGGCTAAAACTTGGTTACTAGACCCTCGCGCTCCAAAGGTGGAACCCCCAGAATCCATAAGGATATTAAGACAGCAATGGGAGGTTGGAAATAATGGATAAGAAGAAAGAAGTCTTATTAGAAGTCAAAAACTTAAGAGTAGAGTTCGGTAAGAGAAAGAAGAGGTTCGTTGCTGTAGATGATGTTAGCTTTCACATCTATAGAGGTGAAACCTTTGGTCTAGTAGGAGAGTCTGGTTCGGGAAAAACCACCATAGGCAGAGCCATTATCCGATTAAATGAAACTGCTGGTGGAGAAATCATATTCGATGGTAAAAAGATCAATGGTAAAATCGATAAGGAATTGGATAAGGAAATAACTAGAAGGATTCAAATGATATTCCAAGACCCTATGGCCTCATTAAATGAGAGGGCAAAGGTTGAATATATAGTATCTGAAGGCTTATATAATTTGAAAAATTACAAAACCGATGAAGAAAGAAAGGATAAGGTAGAGAAGGCCATGTTAGACGTAGGCTTACTACCTGAATTCTTAAGCCGCTTTCCCCATGAGTTCTCCGGTGGACAAAGACAGAGAATAGGAGTGGCTAGATCCATAGTTATGGAGCCAGAGCTTATTATTGCTGATGAGCCCATATCTGCCCTAGACGTATCCATCCGTGCTCAAGTATTGAATTTAATGGCTGACCTACAAAGGAAAAAGGGCTTAACCTACCTATTCATAGCCCATGACCTATCTGTAGTTAGGTTTATAACAGATAGGGTTGCTGTAATCTACAAGGGTAAGATAGTGGAACTGGCTGAAACAGAAAGGCTTTACAGAAACCCACTTCATCCATATACTAGGTCCCTATTCTCGGCAATTCCTATACCAGACCCGAGAAAGGAAAGGGCCAAAAAATTAGAGGTCTATGATCCAAGCTGTCATCATGACTATGACAAGGATCCACCAAAATGGGTAGAAATAGAGCCTGAACACTTTATCCTTGCCAATGAAAGAGAATTAGAAGAATATAGAAAAATGCTAGCGAAAAATGGCGTACAGGCAATTGGATAAAATAATTCTAATTTTATTGGGGGTTTTGATATTAATGGCTGGATGCAGCAAGCAAGAAATGGAAGAGATCCTTTATGATAGCAGGTTGATTATAAATAAGGAAGAAGATTTTAATAGGGGAGAAAAAGAAAATACAAAGCTTAACAATGAAAGAGAAATTATCTTAGATGACCTGGCCACTGAAGGGAAATACACATCTCCCATTTCAAAAACCAAGGCCTTTAAAGACTTAGTAATGTCATGGAATGTAGATACACCAGATGATACGGAAGTAGAAGTACTGGTAAAGGTAAGGGTAGATGAAGAATGGAGTAGATGGTTTTCCTGTGGAAAATGGTCTCTAAGTGGAAATAGAGGCAGTGTAAGAAATCAAGCCGATGAAATAGCAAAGATGAGCATAGATACCTTAGAAGTGTTAGGAGAAAAGGGAGCTGATGCCCTTAGATATTCCCTGATATTAAGACGTAAAGATGCCAATATACCTAGCCCTAGGGTAAGAAATATATTTATAGCCTTAAATTTAGAAGAAAAGACTAAGCCAGTATTTGCATCAGATAAGACCTATCTAGTAGATTTAGATGTGCCTGAAAGGTCCCAGATGATAGTTCCTGAAATAGGCAATGTAATCTGTAGCCCAACCTCCCTATCCATGGTATTGGAATACTATGGCCACAAAATAGATACAGAGGAAGCTGCGGCTAATGTTCTAGATAAGGAGTTTAACATATATGGCAACTGGTCTTTCAATGCTGCCTTTGGTGGGACAAAATGCAAGTATTCCTATATAGAAAGATGTAGTTCTATAGAGGATGTGAAGGAAAAAATATCTAAGGGAATACCCCTTGTAGCTTCTATTAAGACTAAGAAGGCAAATGAAATTACTGGTGCTCCTCAGGCCTATCCCAGTGGCCACCTAATAGTAATCAGGGGATTTACAATTAAGGACGGAGAAGAGTATGTAATAGTAAATGACCCAGCAGCCAAGGAAGTGGAAACTGTTAGACGAGAATATAAGGTATCTGAGTTTGAAAGGGCCTGGAATAGGATTATATATGTTCTAGTGCCAGAGCTTGATTAGTTTATACCTATATTGTTGATTTAATCGATGAAGGTGAAATCATGATAGATTTAATTATGAAGGAAATTGAAAATTCCCAGCTTGATATATCTATTGTAATAAAGGATTTAACCAATGATAAGTGGCTTTTAAAACACAGGGAAGGAGAAATATATTCCTCTGCAAGCCTAATTAAGGTTCCCATAATGGTTGAAGCCCTATATCAGGTGGAAAAGGGACTTTATGCCTTAGATGAAAAAATTAGGATAAAACCAGAAGACAGGATAAAGTATAGTATAGTATCTGACTTAACCATAGATGAATATCCTTTAGTGGACCTAATTACTCTCATGATAATAGTAAGCGATAACACTGCTACTAACGTGTTAATCGACTTACTTGGATTTGAAAATATTAACAAAAGACTGAAGGACCTTAACTGCCACAACACCATCTTGCAGAGAAAGATGCTAGATTTTGAAAAGGCAAAGAAGGGGATGGATAACTTAACTAGCCCCATGGACATGGTCTTAATTATGGAAGGGATTTATAGTAAAAGCATATTAAAGCCAAAATCCTGTGAAATAATGCTAGATATACTTACTAGGCAAAAATATAGGGATAAACTGGGAAGGTATCTTTCAGAGGATATAGTAATAGCCCACAAGACTGGTAGCTTAACTGGTATAAACCATGATATAGGAATATTCCTATTAGATAATGTCCATTATTTAATAGGAGCCTTTACTAAGAATGGTAAAGATGATGCTGTGGGCAATCAAGTTATTGGAAGAATTTCCAAAATAGTATACGATAACTTTTTAAAATAGACAATATGACGAGGTGATGGCTTTGAGTAAACCACAATGGGGAATCTTATCAAAGACTTTAGTTCCTATAAACCTACATCCAAAATTTGATAGTGAAATGGCCGATGAAGGCCTATATGGCATGGTAGTAAAGCTCCTTGAAGAAAAGGAAGATGGTTGGTATTATGTAGAAACCCATTACGATTACTATGGCTACGTACATAGTTCCAATATGATCATGGATGATGAAAAAGCAAATGCTTGGAAGGAAAAGGCAAACAAGGTAATATTCCATTCAGTGGTAGATATAATGTCAGAAGCAAGCTACAAAGGCTATGTAAAAGGCATCCTAACAAGAGGGGCCAGTGTCATAACTACTGGAAATGAAAAGGATGGCTGGTCTGAAATACAGTTGGCCGATAATACTACTGGATGGGTTAGGACAGTCTTCATAAGGGACAAGAAAACCAGCTTTGATAAGAACAATGAAGAACAAATAAGGAAAGACCTAGTAGATACAGCCATGCTGTACCTAGGAACCCAATATAGATGGGGGGGCAAAAGTCCATTAGGCATCGATTGTTCAGGCTTATGCTCCGTATCTTACCTATTAAATGGAATTATTATTTATAGAGATGCTAGATTAAAAGAAAAATATATGAGGAGCATATCCTTAGAGGAGATAAAGCCAGGAGACCTTTTATTCTTCCCAGGCCATGTGGCAATGTATATAGGCAATGATAAGTATGTACATTCCAGCTCCAGCCTAAACGGAGTAAAAGTAAATAGCCTAAATCCAGAACATGAGGATTATAAGGAGGATTTAGCTAAGACCATAACAGGAATAGGAACAGTCTTTTAAGATATTTTTACAGAAGACCTTAGGGAAACTTAAGGTCTTTTTTCTTTTTTGTTTGGAAAAGGCCATTATTATAGTATAATTAATATTACTAGGAATAGGACAATTATATTGAGGGTGGTATTGTGACTTTTAGATCTGAAAACTTCGTAAAGACCTTTACTGATATGATGTCGGAAGGTTTTATAGTTATAGATAATAAAGGGAAAATCCAAGTATATAACCGTAAGGCCAAGGAAATCTTTGGCATTAGCAATACTTTACATATTAAACACCAAAAAGGAAAAATTGAGGCTGGAGACATTGTAATCATTGGAGATAATGCCATTGGCCAAGACGATGGCAACTTACAAGGCAAGTCCTTAAAAGTTATAGGTATAAAGAATTCCAATATTAAAGAAGGAGATTCAATAATAGCCATCGGCACTTATAAGGAGGAAGGCTCCTTTGAACCCATGCTAAAACACTTGAAAAAGGACCATAATGAAGAAGTTCTAGAGCTAGAAACTACCATAAGAGGAGTTTATATTAAGGCTAAGATAGACTTTGTCAATAGGCTAATCTCCATACAAGTAGATGACAAGGAATATAAAATGGCTTATATTAATGCCATAGGCCATATGGTAGTTTTAGATGGACAGACTATGGAAATGAAATTTTACCAAGGCCATGGATATACAGCTAGGGGAGAAAGCATCAATGACCTACTAGAGGGCAAGGAATATATGGCAAAAGGAGAAGGGACTGAAAGCCTAGATGTAATAGGAAAGGATATCTTTGAGATCCATAAATCCGACTATATGATACAGCAATTCTACAATGTAGCCAAAGGGGAAAACATTACCTACATAGACAAATTTGAAGAGATAAACGGTTACCCCACTATGTGTACTCTTTTACCTGTAGAAGAAGATGGAAAGAGAATAGGGGCAGCCCTAAAAGTAGAGGACATATCCCAGATCAAAAAAATCATAGCTGAAAGAGACCATGCCATAAGGCAACTGGAGAAGGCGGAAAATCAACTTTTAGATGAAAGGGCATTAAATAAGGCATTTCCAAACTTTATAGGTAACAGCAAAGAAATTGAAAATGTAAAGAGAATGGCCTTAAAGGCTTCCAATACAAATTCCAATGTATTGATTCTAGGTGAAAGTGGAACGGGCAAGAGTATTTTAGCTAAGGCCATCCATGAAAACAGCAAATATAAGGACAAGCCCTTTATCCATGTTAACTGTGGGTCTATACCAGCTACCCTTTTGGAATCCGAATTATTTGGCTATGAAAAGGGAGCCTTTACTGGAGCCCGTTCTGAGGGCAAGAAGGGTTTTTTCGAGCTGGCTGATGGTGGGACCTTATTTTTAGATGAAATAGGAGAAATACCTCAAGGACTTCAAGCTAAGCTACTAGAAGCCATACAAGAAAAAAGCTTTTATCGAATAGGTGGTACAGAGAAGATCACAGTAAATATCCGAATAATTTCTGCTACAAATAAAAACCTAGAAAAAGAAATGCAAAGAGGTAGATTTAGAGAAGACTTATATTATAGGATCAATGTCTTTCCCATTTGGATACCACCTTTAAGGGAAAGAAGGCATGATATACTGTCCTTGGTGGAATTTTTACTACCAAAGATTTGTGAAGAATTAGGCACTAATCATAAGGGCATATCTAGTGAAGCTATGATTTTACTATTAAGCTACGATTGGCCAGGAAATATAAGGGAATTGGAAAATATATTGGAGAGGGCAGTTAGCTTAGCAGAAGGGACTACCATACTTTCAAAGCATATTACTATAGAAGATAAGAAACTTCAGGAAAAGGCAAAGGAAATAAAAGACTTAAAATCCTATCTAGAGGAACAGGAAAAGAAGGTCATAATAAATGCCTTATCCTATTTCAAGGGAGATAAAAAGAAGGTAATGGAAGTCTTAAATATCAGTAAAACTACCCTTTATGAGAAATTGAAAAAATATGACATAAAATAATTGCCAGACCTATCTGGCAATTATTTTATTGTAATCACCATTTCCTTAGGTAGGGCCTCGATTTCAGAATATAAGATATCCCTAAAATCTAAACTAGATTTTTCATCTAATTCATCTACAGGTGAGGATTTAAGGGTCTTTCCCATGTCAATAAATCTTTCCATATCTCCTTGACTTAAACTAGTGTAAGTAGATTTCAAAAGAAGCCGTCCATTGGATATAAAAAACAATTTATAACCTTCACTAATGGGTATTTTCAAAAGGATATCCTTAGATATTAGGGACTTATATTCATGGATTCTTTTCCTCGCATAATTTAAGCCATAGATCAAGTCCCTATAATAGCTGGCAGCAGCAAACTCAAGCTTTGAAGCTGCTTCATGCATTTTCTTCTCCAGCTCACCAACAAATAATCCCATTTCTTCTTCATTAGACAGGATACTTAATAGGGTATTTTTATTCATTTCAAAGGCATCCTTATCCATGCTTGTTGGCATTAGCTTATATTGAAAGGTATAAGTTTTACTTTCCCTTATTATGGGATACAAATTCTTTAATGAATCTATTAGATTTATTAAAAAGGACCTTCTCCTAAAGGGGCCAAAGGAATTTTCCTCCCTATTATTTACAATGGCCAAGGGATTATAGGGGTTATAGTCTTCTACTTTCAAGTAAACATACTTCTCATGGTTCTTAAACTGGGCATTGAAGATAGGCTTTATCTCCTTTATCAATCTACACTCCAATAGCCTTGCTTCAAGATGGGTATCTGTTGTGATATATTCAATGTCATGGATGAAGGCTACCATCTTTTCCACCTTTTTCCAATTGTGGTTTTTTGTAAAATATGATCTTACCCTATTTTTTAAGGAGATGCTTTTTCCAACATATATAATCCTTCCCTGGGAATCCAACATCTTGTATACGCCAGGCAGGGCTGGAATCCTATTTATTTTTTTCATTAAGTTTTCTGAAGTACTGTTCATAATATCATCCTTTTAAGATTGCTAGGCCTTAGCTTATTTGATAAGATAAACAAAGAAAAAGTTACTAATATTATAACATGAAAATAAGGAATAATTGTTTAATGGAGATAGATAGTATGAAAAGATATAATACTTTAAATGACGAACTAAAAAGAGAATTTGGAACCAAGGTGATGAAGCTGTCCATAGATGGAGGCTTTACTTGCCCTAACAGGGACGGTAAGGTAGGAAGTAGGGGATGTATATTCTGTGGAGAAGAAGGTTCAGGAGAATTTGCAGGTTCAAGGCTAGACCCAATAAGGGTTCAAATAGAAAATCAAAAAAGTCTTTTATCTAGGAAGTGGAATACGGATAAGCTCATTATCTACTTTCAAAACTTTACTAATACCTATGCCCCTGTAGAAAGGTTAAGGAAGCTTTATTACGAAGCCTTAAGTATAGAGGGGGTAGTTGGCCTTGCCATAGCCACCAGGCCCGATTGTTTAGAAAATGAAGTATTAGATTTACTGTCTGAAATAAATGAAAGAACCTATCTTTGGGTAGAGTTGGGTCTGCAAACTATCCATGAAAAGACTGCCAGATTCATTAGGCGGGGCTATCCACTGGAAGTCTATGATGAAGCCATAGAAAAGCTTAAGTCTAGGAATATAAAAGTAGTCACCCATGTCATCTTAGGCCTACCAAATGAAAGCAGAGAAGAAATCCTGGAAACCGTTAAGTATGTAGGGAAGACTCATACCTGGGGTATTAAACTACACTCCTTATATATCCAAAGGGATACTGACCTGTATAGATACTATTTAAAAAATCCCTTTCCCATAATGAGTAAGGATGAGTATGTATCTTTAGTAGTAGATGGCCTTACCCTATTGCCACCTAATATGGTAATTCATAGATTAACGGGAGACGGAAAAAGGGAACTATTATTTGAACCTAAATGGACTTTAGATAAACTTAGTGTATTATCTTCCATAGATAGGGAGCTAAAAATAAGAAATACCCAGCAAGGAGAAAGATATAAAAATATTTAAGCTTAAGTAACCCTTCCATATATTTGCGCATAGTATATTAATGCAAAGAATAAAAAAGAAGGGTGGGTAAATATGACTAATACTAGAACATGTCCTTCGGGAAGCTTTTCCTACACCATACGTTCTGGAGATACCCTATAT